>JAHEME010000386.1 GCA_024643825.1 Chloroflexota bacterium
ACCTTTACCAGATGCCAGCCGAACTGTGTCTGTACAGGTGGGCCAATTTCGCCAACGGGCACAGCAAAAGCGGCGTTTTCGAACTCAGGGACCATGGTTCCTTCCCCAAACCACCCAAGGTCACCCCCCTTGTATGAGTTGGAAGTATCCAACGAAAGTTCTGCTGCTAGCGTCTCAAAGCTTTCTCCGGTGGCAACTCTATCGACAATGGCGTCAGCTTCCTCTTTTGTTGCCACAAGAATGTGGGCGGCATGTACCAACGCCTTGGTTTGTGTGATGTCGTAGGTGACAGACTCGGATACATGGAGTCGAACGAGTTCATTGTACGTGCGCATACGCCATAGTTCCCGCAGTGTTTCCACGGACAACCCGGTGAACTGTGCTCCATTCTCCAGAAACTGATTGACTCTGTCCTCAAAATCTGCTTCTGTGATCGGAGTAGACGTCGGCCCTGGTGTGGAAGTCTCTGTTGGAGTAGGAGATACGCGTGGGGTTGCAGTCATCGTTGCAGTCGGAGTCACTGGTGTTGGGGTGATTCCGGGTGCAAGTGTGGCAGTCGGACTGGGCGTGAGGGTAAAGACAAATGTAGGTGTGGCCGTCGAGGTGGCGTCTGATCTTGCGATTGTGGGAAATGGCGTCGAAGTGGGTTCGGGATCGCCAGCATCATACCCCACCAGAAGTTGCGTCTCCTTCGTGACTTCATCGTCACTAACGCTGATATCCATCTCCGCTGCCTGATGCTGCACTACCAGCTCCTCTACCATCTGATCCATGATAGTAAATGGGTTGAACTGCTGCTGGTTAAAGGGCTGGAGTGAGTACAGATAATATTCAAACAGCACCCGGTTCCGGTAATCCGCAACCGTGATCTTGTCATCTTCTACGGTGGCAATCGTTTTCCGTGGTTCCAGGATTGTCGTGCTCAAGATAGAATAACCGACCAATCCGACTACAGTTAGCGCCACGAGAATTGTGCCAATGAGTACTGCCCGCTGTATACGTTCTTCGCGCTTCGCGCGGGAAAGTTGCTTGCGCGTCAAGCCCGGCGCGGGAGATGCTTGCCGCTTTGCCATAGGCCTGGTCTCCTTCCTATCCCTTCAAAGAATGACGAGTGTTTTTCGTAAACTCCCGGTGCAAACGAAAGGGCATAGACAGCGTCTACGCCCCTAAAAACTGTGAGACGATTCTTTTCTAGCTACGTCCTGCAGCCCCAGTGAAGGGAATCAGAGCGAGATGGCGTGCACGCTTGATTGCTCGAGCCAGCGCGCGCTGATGCTTGGCGCAGGTTCCCGTCTGGCGACGTGGTCGGATCTTGCCTCTATCAGTCACGTAACGCCGCAGCATATCATGCTGTTTGTAATCAATCTTCTTGACTTTGTCAGTACAGAAGGCGCATACTTTTGCGCGACCATACCTCCCGCGACCCCCGCCGCCTCCACCTCTCCGATCTCCGCGATCACCCCGATCGCTTCGACTGCCACGATCATCACTGCGATCATCTCGTCGAGGGGAGCGCGACCGGGGAGCTTCTTGCTCAGTTTCGCCGTCCACATCTACGGCATTTTCTTCACGGTCACTCATTTTTGTTCATTCCTCCAAGGAGTCTTGCTCCTTCAGACTTCAGCCTTTGGCTGGGCGACCTAAAAGGCAAACTGATCTCCACTGCTGCTCTGTGGCTCTTCAGGCAGGTTGCTGGTATTTCCACCCCCGCGCCGATCCCCCAGAACAATCATCTCATTGGCAACCAGTTCTGTTCTGTAGTGCT
This sequence comes from Chloroflexota bacterium, assembly GCA_024643825.1. Classification (GTDB taxonomy): domain Bacteria; phylum Chloroflexota; class Anaerolineae; order Aggregatilineales; family UBA3940; genus JAHEME01. The sequence continues at coordinate 1,766 of JAHEME010000386.1, forward strand.
TTTTTCCTTCGGCATCTTCCCAGCCGCGTGTTTGCAGCCGCCCTTCTACGTAGACTTGCTGCCCTTTGCTGAGATATTGGTTGCAAATCTCAGCCAGATTTCCCCATGCAACTACATTGAACCATTCTGACTCTTCGTGCCGTTCACCTTCTGCCGAGGTCCATGTGCGCGATGTAACAACACTAAAAGATGTGACAGGACGTCCACTGGGGGTATAGCGCATCTCTGGATCACGTCCAAGATGCCCGATAACCATGACTTTGTTCAAGCCCCTGCTCATATCCGTCGCCTCATCTATCCGTCGTTACATCGAAACCAACAGCAAAAGCAATGAATAGGACTTATTCGTCTTCGCGAATAATCAGATATCGCAAAATGTTGTCGCTGATGTGCATGTTGCGTTCGATCTCTGCGGGGGCATGTGCTGGAAGTTCAGCAGTGATGATCGAGTAGAAGCCATCGCGCTGATCGCTGATCTCGTAGGCGAGCCTGCGGCGTCCCCAGTCGTCGATCTTTACTACAGAACCCTGATTTGCCGTGATCCATTCCTGGATCGTGTCAAGCTGACCTGTACGCCCTTCCTCAGGAAGATCGCCACGCATGACAACAGTCACTTCATATGTACGCAAGAGTTGTTTCCTCCTTTCCACGGGATTGCTTTGCACAACATCTGGAGGACAGATGCCGCAAAGCGGAAAGGCACCTCGCTATAATAGCGAATTGGTAACCAGGGGCTAGTGTAACACATCCGACCTGGATCTCCAATGGTTTTGACTGGGAACAATTGGCCATGACGCAGGCGAATCAGTGGGCAAACGAGGATCGGAACGCTTGGTAAGTAGTAGCCTGTAAGCTATAATGCAAACTACTATGAGTTCCTATTTAGCTAATCTTGAAGATCGCATTCAGCGGCTCGTGGAAGGGAGTTTTGCCCGTCTCTTTGCCGGGCGTCTACATCCGCGCGAAGTTGCCATTCAACTGGCAAGAGCTATGGAGGATCGCGCAGTCAACAATGGTGACGGCGACCCGGTGGCTCCTGATTTGTACATTATACGCGTCCACCCGCTTGATCATGATGTGCTTCTGGAAATTGAACCTGATCTGGCCTCCTCCCTCTCCAGAGAGATGGAGTATCTGGCTGGCATGAGTGGATTCGTACTGCCGCGAAATCCTGAAGTACGGCTGTTAGCTGATGCGGATGTCCCCCTCTGTGAGATACAAATTGCAGTGGAATCACGCGTCGAAAAGAAGGAAACCACCCAATCACGGCATATCGTTGGCGATTCCTCTACTCCTCTTAATGATACACGGCAGGCTTCACTGCTTCTCAACGAAGGTCGCCAGGCAGTGTTAGAAGGCTCGCTCATCACGCTCGGTCGTCAGCATGATAATCAAATTGTCTTTGACAATCCTTCTGTTTCCCGCCACCATGCCCAAATCCGTAGGCGCTTTAGCCGCTTTGTTCTGTTTGACCTCGGCAGTTCAGGTGGAACGAAGGTAAATGGTCAGCCAGTTACAGAAGTAATCCTCCAGCAAGGGGATGTGTTGACATTAGGGACGGAAACATTGATCTATACTGAGTCTGCAACCGAGTCGCCCAGTAGCGAAGGTGCGGAAACAGAGACATTTGCCCCGCTGAATCCATGATCTGATAGCCTGGATGTCCTTAGATGTAGTGCTACTAGTTTTGCGGATTGCCATCGCCATTGCGCTATATGCATTCGTCGGCGCTGTGTTTCTCTTCCTGTGGCGAGACTTACGCTCTGCCGGAAGCCAGCAGTTGGATTCCAGACGACCAACCGCCAGGCTAGTGCTAGTGCAGGCGGAAGAAGTTCCACTCGAAGTTGGACAGAGTTTTGTTGTCCATTCCCTGGCAACTCTGGGGCGTGGATCGGGCAACACCATCGTAATCCCGGATAGCTTTGTGAGCATAGAGCATGCCCATATTGTTTGGCGGCGCGGGCAGTGGTGGGTAGAAGATCGGCACAGCCGCAATGGAACCAATGTCAATAACATTCCTATTACCGAAGCAGTGGTATTGTCGTCCGGGGATGAAATTGGTATTGGGCGTATTGTGTTAAGACTGGAACTGGATACCCCTGCATGAAAGAGGCAACCATGAGTACTCAACCTGTTCGTCTGGCTGTGATTGGCGGTTCTGGTTTATATGCGATGCCTGATCTGACGGAAATAGAGTCGCTCTCTATTGACACGCCTTTCGGCAAACCATCAGGAGAGATCGTCATAGGGACGTTA
>JAHEME010000387.1 GCA_024643825.1 Chloroflexota bacterium
GCAAGGAACTGCTTGCTTCCAGCGCGTATGTGAAAGTTGGCAAGAATTGCAGCATCGACCCCAGCACCGTGTTTCAGGGGCCGGTCACGATTGGCGATAACGTCACCATCGGGCCGGGCTGCGTGATCACCCAGTGCATCATTGCCGATAACGTCACGCTGACGCACAGCAATAACTTCCATATGTGCGTGATCGGCAGCAACTGCTTCTTCCCCTTCGGGGCGGGTGCGTCGTTCTCCCTGTTCATGGAGAACTCCTCCATCGCTGCGTCTGCGGTCATGGAGATGAGCGTGATGGGGCGCAATTCGTATGTGGGGGCCGGGACGATCTTTACCGATTTCAACCTGCTGCCAACCCCGATGCACACAGCGGATCACCATCACCTGATCGAAATTGATATGCCTGTGCTCGGTGGCTGCGTAGGGCACAACTGCCGGATCGGCTCCGGCCTGATGGTGTACCCAGCCCGCATGATCGAATCCGATGTAGTGCTGTTTGCCTCGCCGACGCGCCGGGTGATCATGAAGAACATCAGCTACGAAGAGAGCGACCATCACGCCATGTTTGGCGCGGATTTGCACCCGCGCAAGTACCCGCGCGAAGATGAAGCGATGGAACAGAGCACATGGGGATGATCTTCACAGCGGAACTGTCATCTTCCAAGCTCTACTCGATCTCAGCACTGGATTAGAATGTACGTGGCTGACGAGACTACATTTGCGTTCATCATTCACCCCATTGACGCCAAAGCGGATGTAGCCCGGAAGTATCCGCTGCTGGGCCAACACCTGCCGGAACCAACTATCGATTTTCTGTGCGCGTTCTGGCCCCCAGTGTACATCTCACAGATCGAGGGCGTGCGGTCGCGCGCGACCGGGAAGTCGCTAACGGGGCACTTCATCGCCTGCCCTTACACGCCGCGCCGTATGATGCAGCTCCCCGAACGGGAGGTGTACCGCAAGATCATCCAAACCGGGCGGCTGGCGGAGCGTCTTGGCGCGGACATGCTGGGGTTGGGAGCGTTCACCTCCGTAGTCGGTGATGCCGGGATCACCATCGCACAGCAGTTGGGCATCCCGGTAACGACGGGCGATGCCTACACGATCTCGATTGCGGCGCAAGCCGTGATTGAGGCAGGGCAGCAGATGGGCATCAAGGCACGGCAGGCGACGGCGGCTGTCGTCGGTGCGACCGGATCGATTGGCTCCGTGTGCGCTGAACTGCTGGCGCGGCAGGTCGGGAAGCTGATCCTGATTGGGCGGCGCGAAGATGCGCTGAACGAAGTTCGGGGACGCTGTGAGGGGCAGGGCGCGGTGGTTTCGGTCAGTACGGATGTTCACGATATGCGGGAAGCTGAATTGATCCTGACTGTCACCAGTGCCATCGGATCGATCATCGAACCGGAGCACCTGAAGCCGGGTGCGGTGGTGTGTGATGTGGCCCGCCCGCGCGACGTTTCCCGCGCGGTAGAGGAAAAGCGCGATGACGTGCTGGTGATCGAGGGAGGGATGGTTGACGTCCCCGGCCCGGTTGATTTTCACTTCAACTTCGGGTTTCCGTCCGGCAAGTCGTATGCGTGTATGGCGGAGACGATGGCCCTTGCACTGGAAGGACGTCTGGAAGATTACACCCTGGGGCGCGACATCGCTCTGGAGCGCGTTTTTGAAATCGAGGAGATCGCCGGGCGGCATGGATTTCAGTTAAGCGGTCTGCGCAGCTTTGAGCGTGAGGTCACTGCCGAGCACATCGCCGATGTGCAAGAGCGCGCCCATACACGACGTCGAACGTTCCAGGCAAAACCTGCGCTCGGATAGCCTGCAATGTTAGAACAGTATTACAAAGCGTAGAACACTGACCCGGAAAGGCTCGAACGACCGACGTAAAAAGTACTTTTGCATTATAATCAGAAGATGTCTTCTCAGTTTTATGATCCATTTTCCGCCCATTCATCGCGGTTCACTGGATGTTTTTCCTGCACTCATCATCAGGTTGCAACCCTTACGGGGGAGGCTAGAGAATGTCAAAAGGTAGAATTCTGGTAGTAGAAGACGAACCAGATATCGCCAACATGCTGAAGATTTACTTCACAGGGCAGGGCTACGATATCGAGATCGCCTCGCGGGGGGGGGACGCTTCCCGCATGGTGCAGCAGCAGCTTCCACAGTTGATGGTATTGGACATCAATCTGCCCGATATCGATGGCTACACCCTGTGTAAGCAGATGCGCACCAACACGCGCACCCGGCACATCCCGATCATCTTCCTGACCGAGAAGGATGAACGCGGCGACCGCATCGCCGGGTTGGAACTGGGCGCGGACGATTACATCACCAAACCGTTCGATATCGAAGAACTGCGGCTGCGCATCGCCAACGCGATTCGCGCCTCGGAGCGTATGGGTCTCACCGATCCGCGTTCTGGCCTGCCCAGCGGCAGGCTGATCGAGGATGCGCTGCGCGAACTGATCCGCCGACCCAAATGGGCGTACTTCGACTTACGAATCACCGACTTTGACCCCTTCCGCGATAAGTATGGATTTGTAGCCGGGGACGAAGTGCTGCGCTTCACCGCGATGCTGATTAGCGAGATCATCAGTGAGCATGGATCGCCCGATGACTTCATCGGTCATCCCGGCAACGATAACTTCGTGCTCATCAGCCACCCTGAGAAGATGGATGAGGTCAAAGACCTGATCGAAACACGCTTCAATGAAGGGGTGAAGAGCCACTACTCCTTCATTGATCGGGAGCAGGGCGGGATTACGATGGAAGACCTCGGAGTGGAACGTAAGGTTCCGATCATGACGATCTCCATCGGAGCCGTGAGCAGTGACCGCGAATTCTCGGACATCCGCGAGATCACCGAAGCCGCCGCCGAAGAACGCCGCCGTATTTATGGCAGCGGCTCATTCTCCCGCGCGGCAATTCAGGCTGCGCTCAATGCTGCCACGAGTGCAGCGCCGCCGCCGCCCCCGGCGCAGACGCCCCCCGCACCACCTGCACCTTCGGGGCCACCGTCTGCACCTGCCGGTGGAACCAATCCAGCACCAGTGAAGCCTTCTACCGAAGCGGCCCCGGCAGCACCGAAACCACCCATGCCAGACTCAGCATCGCTGGATGATACGATCCAGGCTCCGGCACTGAAACCAGGGCAAACGACTCCGACCGAACCGCCCAAAACGGGAACGCCCGACTCGCATTCTGCGCCGACGGTAGAGGTTCCGAAAATAACCCGTCCAGATAGCTCCCCCCAATCCTCATCCGGGGGCGCATCCGGCAAATCCTGATCGACAGATGTATTACACAGCGTGTAGCAGGTAGAAGCCATGAACCCATTAGTTGACTTTGGTGTCTTATTGCTGATTGCCGGGGTGGTCGTGATCGGCGCGGTAGTGATCACCGCCGCGCTCGCCAGCCGCCGCCGCGCGCAGTTGTTCGGCAGCGAGGAGCCAGTGATTCCGGTGAACCTCGCCTCCGTGAGCGACGCGGTACTGGTCACAGACGTGGGCGGGCAGATCGTCTTCGCCAACGAGATCGCCCGCGAATGGCTGTTCCCCGGCAGCAGCGATCCCGATCTGTGGCAACTTGCGCAGCGTGTGACTCCACCGGAAGCCTTCCTGGAATTGTTCGCCGCCGAAGGAGAAGCGACCTTCCTGCTGGATGGTCGTCCCATCGAAGCCGCCTCGCATCGAGTATCGGTGGGGAGTTCTTCCCAGTTCATTATCACCATGCGGGAAGAAGCTCCGCTACCCTCGCTGGATCGTGAGGATCGGGGGTCGAGTCGTGCGCTTCAGGTGCTGGGCGAGATCGTCCAGAGCATGAACGTCAGCCTCGATCTGGAGACTGCGCTGGAGGCCACCCTGGAAGGCGTCACGCGGGTTCTCTCGGCTGATGGCGCGCAGTTGAGCCTGTGGGATGCTGAACAGGAGCACCTGACCCCGCGCAGTCGCAGCGGTCCAGAGAGCTATATAGAGGCCCTCAACACATCGGGGCAGACGTATGGGTTGGATGAAGGGTATGCC
>JAHEME010000388.1 GCA_024643825.1 Chloroflexota bacterium
GCGGAAATTGTACGAGGGCTGATGAGCGTCCGCCCACCGCAACTGTTTGAACGGGATATAGTGGAACTGCTGGCGCTGGCTCCGCTGGGGCTGAAGGCACGCGGCATAGGCAAACGAGGACTGAGCGAAGTGGCGCGTGTACTGCCGATGAGCGCCTACGACTTCTTACGGGAATGGTTCGATTCGGATGCGCTCAAAGGAGCCATCGCAGCGAACAGCATCACGAGCCTGACGTTTGGGCCGCGCGCTTCTGGCACCAATTATGTGCTGCTCTACAACGCCGCTGGAGCAAACAACGGACTGTTCCGATCTTCGGGGCATGTAAAGGGCGGCATGGGTGTACTCTCCGAAGCGCTGGCGAGCGCTGCGCGCAAGGCAGGGGTGGAAATCCGCACCGAGGCGGAGGTCGTTGAAATCGTAGTGGGTGATGGACGAGCTACTGCGGTACGCCTTGCAAATGGAGAGGAACTCTCCGCGCGGGCAATCGTTTCGAGCGCGGACCCGCAGACGACCTTCCAAAATCTGATTGATCCGCAGTATCTGGACCCAACGTTCCTGTGGCAGGTGGGGAATATCAAGATGCGTGGCTCGATGGCGCGGGTTCATCTAGCGTTGAGCAGGCTGCCGGATTTCATAGCCCTCACTGGGACGCCGCAGGAAGCGCTGCAGGGTTCGATCCAGATCGCGCCCGGTCTTGATTATCTTGAGAAGGCTTACGATGCGACCAAGTACGGCGAGTATTCGGAGAAGCCGTACCTCGATGTGACGATCCCGTCGCTGGTCGATTCATCGCTGGCTCCGCAGGGGCAGCATACGATGTCACTCTCGGTGCAGTATGCGCCCTACTGCCTGCGGGATGGGGACTGGGATCAGCGGCGTGAAGAGTTCGGCGACCATGTGATCCGTACGCTGGCGGAGTACGCGCCAGACATCGAAGAGACGATCCTGCATCGGGAAGTGCTGACTCCGCTTGATCTGGAACGTGTGTATGGGCTTCCTGAAGGGAACATCACGCACGGGGAGATGACACTCGATCAGTTCCTGTATATGCGACCCGTGCCCGGCTGGGCGCGTTATGACACACCGCTCAAGAATTTGTACCTGTGCGGCTCCGGGAGTCATCCCGGCGGTGGCGTCACAGGGATGCCGGGGCGCAATGCAGCCCGTACTATCCTCAAAGGCTAACTAGACTCTGACTTCTCCCTATTGGAGGTTGGATGAATTTTCAACTGGCTCCAGAGCTTGAAGAACTACGACGTACGGTCAGGCAGTTTGTTGCAGAGTATATGATCCCGCTGGAAGTCGAGACGGAGTATGCTGGCGGGGCGCTGGCCCCCGAACACTGGCAGCGCATTCAGGCGCGCTCGCGGGAGCTTCACCTAAACGGGATGAGCCTGCCGAAGGAATTCGGCGGGCAGGGCTACAAGTATCTTCAGCAGGTGGTGATTCAGGAGGAGTTGGGGAGAGTCACCAACGTGATCTGGGATGTGGTCTACTGCCCGGCAGTGTGCCTCACAGCGGCTACGCCCGATCAGGTAGAACGCTACGTCAAACCCACATGCGCGGGGACTCGGCGCGATGCGTACGCCATCACGGAAGAAGGCGTAGGATCTGACCCCTCGAAGATGGAGACGTGGGCCGTTCTCCGCGATGGGCAGTGGGTGATCAATGGCGATAAGTGGCATGTCACTTCGGCGGATGTGGCGGACTATCTGGTCGTGCAGGCGGATACCGATCAGGGAATCACGCTGTTCTTCGTAGATAAGGACACGCCCGGTGTCGACATTTACGAAACGCCCGAATACATGCACTCGTGTGTGGTGAAGCACCCAAAGATTCGCTTCACGGATGTGAAAGTTCCTGAGGAAAATGTACTGGGCAAGCCGGGCGAAGGGCTGGAACTGACGAAAGAATGGTTCCGGCGGGAACGGCTGATGATCGCGGCGCGGTGCTGCGGCGCGGCGGGGCGGCTGATCGAAGATGCCAGCGCATTCGCGCAGAGCCGTGTGCAGTTTGGAGAGCCGATCAGCGAATACCAGTTGATTCAGGCGATGTTGGCCGATTCGCTGACAGAACTGTGGGCAGCCCGCACGATGTTGTATGCTGCTGCCCAGACTGAAGATGAGGTTTCTAACGTGGAAGAACTCAAGATTTCGCACGCGCGCACGTCGATGGCGAAGCTGTATGCTTCCGAGATGGCGGGGCGTGTGGCGGATCGGGCGGTGCAGATCTTCGGGGGACGGGGCTATATGCGCGATAACGTCGCCGAGCGGTTCTTCCGCGATCTACGTGTGGATCGTATCTGGGAAGGGACATCGGAGATTCAGCGGATGGTGATCGCGGGGAGCCTACTCAAGCGCGGCGCGGAAGCGCATCTGGAATAAGCCCATGACCTATCACGATTTGATCTATGAAGTGCGCGAACCCATCGCGCATATCACCCTGAACCGCCCCGATTCGCTCAATGCGTTGAGCCACCGATTGGTCGATGAACTCGAAGCGGCGCTGAACGAAGCCGAGGCGGATGAGCGTGTGCGCGTCGTGATTCTCTCTGGGGCTGGGCGTGCATTCTCTGCGGGATACGATCTCAAGGAAGATGCCGATGCCGGAGAGCGTACGGCCTATGACTGGCAGGGTGAACTGGCGCGCGATCTGGAAGTGACCATGCGGGTGTGGGAACTCACCAAGCCGGTGATTGCAGCGGTACACAGCTACTGCCTCGCCGGGGCGTGTGAGTTGGCGATGGCATGTGATCTGACCATCGCATCAGAGGATGCGATGTTTGGCGAGCCGGAAGTTCGCTATGGCTCTGGCCCGGTGACGCTGCTCATGCCCTGGCTGATCGGGGTCAAGAAGACGAAGGAACTGCTGTATACCGGGGATACCATTGACGCGCAGGAGGCGCTGCGGCTGGGGCTGGTGAATCGGGTGGTTTCGCGCGAATCGCTGGAACAGGAAGCCGAGGCCCTGGCTCTCAAGGTGGCGCGCGTGCCCCCGGAGGTCATGCGGTTGACGAAGGGGCCGATTAATCGCACCTTCGAGATCATGGGCCTGTATGCCGCCTTGGATACAAATCTACAGGCCAGCAGTATTTTGAACAGCGCAGGATCGCCAGAGCAATTGGAATTCAACCGCATTGTTCAGGAAGATGGGTTGAAGGCGGCCCTCGCCTGGCGTGAAGGACGTTATGGTTCAGACAAGTAGCACGAACTTTGAGAAAACACAACGCGCCGATCTCGAAAAGATCGGCGCGCTGTGTTTCATGGAAATCCGAGTTATCTACGGCGGCCACGCAGTAGAAAGACGTAATAAAACAGGGTGGAAATCGCCTGAATAGCTGCCGCCACATAGGTCAGTGCGGCAGCATCGAGCACTTTGTTGACGCCCTGTAATTCAACAGGGGTCAGAATGCCTTCTGTCACGAGTTCCCGCTTGGCGCGGTTGCTGGCGTCGATCTCCACGGGCAGCGTCACAAGCGTAAAGGCGGCGACTGCACCAAACATCAAAACGCCTGCCCATGCCAGAGTGGTGCCAATCGTACCGCTTAGAAAGAATCCGGCGATGAACAGCAGCGGCCCCAGCCAGCTTCCGAACTGTACAGTCGGAACCATCAGGCTGCGAAGCATCAGAGGGGCGTAACGCTTGCTATCCTGCAAGGCGTGGCCGGTTTCGTGCGCGGCTACGCCTGCTGCTGCGATGCTGCGTCCCTGAAATACATCTGAGCTTAACCGCAGGATTTTGCTCCGAGGGTCGTAGTGGTCGCTCAGGAAACCGCCAGCCGTTTCAATGCGAATATGTTGGAGTCCATTGTTATCCAGCATACGACGCGCAACTTCCGCCCCAGCGATCCCACCGGGCGATGCGACTTTGGAATACTTATTGAATGCCGAACGCACGCGGGCCTGTGCCCACAGCCCTAGTAGCAACGCAGGCAGGGCAAACAGGAAGTAAAGCCCATACCCACCAAAGAGATACATAGTCTCAATACTCCTTAACCGATGAGCCGTCGAT
>JAHEME010000389.1 GCA_024643825.1 Chloroflexota bacterium
GACTACTTCTGTCCCGCCATCCTCGGTAGGCACTGCGCCTGTGTGCCCATGACACACATCCAGTTCCGCATTCGTGATCTCGTGCCCATCCACATCCTGCGCTCCGTAGATGCCGAAGCCATCCAGCGCATAGCCTACCAGGGGCGAGTGCTCGCCCGGATTTCCTTTGTCAAAGCAGGGCGAGTCGTGGTGATAGTGATACTGCCCTGTCATCTGCGGATGCCCTTCGCACGAGTCAAACAGTTCATTGGCGACCGCGTCGCGTGCATCTGCGTCCAGCGCATTGAAGAACGTACCACCGGAGAGAGCCACGCCAATCGCCCCCATCGGCAGGCATGACGGGGTAGCAGCCAGAACCGGATCGCTCGGAATCGTGTAATCAATTGCGACGGTGCGGATGCTGTTCGGGTTACGACCATAGATCGCGGCCTCACTGTTGGCATCGACTGGATACACGCCCGTTGTGTGATCGGGCAGCCCGTTCCCGGTGATATGCCGTCCATCATAATCAACCGTGATCGATAGTTGTGAATCCCACGAGACCGCCCCTTCGATGACAGGCTTCAGTTCAAAATAGATGATGCCATTGTCATCGACCCAGGGTCGATCCAGCGCCGTGCCCAGCGCCGTGAGGTTGCACGAATAGATGCTGTTGCGGGCGGGTTCCGCCAGCGAACGATGATCGATTGCACCAATGGCAGTGTGATCATGGGTGTCTTCTTGCGCGGCCCCTGTTTCGGCGGCAGCTTCAGCATTGCCCTGATCCTCTACCGGGGCGGCGACGATGCTGTGCTCCCCCTGTATGGAAGCGGCTGTCTGCTGCTGCCCGGCACATCCCGCAAGCCCAAGCACACCCAGACTCAGAAGTACGACAGTTGAAACCTTTGCTCTGTACGATACACTAACCATTGTTGTTTCCTCCGATAAGAGTGCGAGTGAATGACTGTTACTACTATAGTCGGAGGTAAATCTGTAGAAATTGTATAGAGATAGTAGGATTTATGTGTAAATCACCCCGATGGCCTCTATCCGTTGTGCTTATCGTGACTCTGCTGGGCTGCGCCACAGCCACCGCCATTCCGGATCCGACCTTCGCCCCTCCCATCCCTGTGACCGAGCCATCCCAACCGACGGAAACCGCGCCGGGCGAACCGCCACCATCCCCTTCGGAGGATTCCCCCCTCCCTACGCCGCTGCCTGAGTCCTCGCAGCCGCAGGGCGATCTGGTGGTAGGAGGGCCGAATAAGCTGGGGCTGCATCTGCTGCTGGAAGATGGGCGCAACCACTGGCCGACCATTGCCTGGCCGGGCCACTTGATCCTCGCTCGGCAGGCGGTCGGCGAATGGGGCTACGTCACCCAGGTGATCCACAGCAACGATCTGAATCTTGGCAAATGGCAGCAGTTTATGGACCTGTGCGCCGAGTATCACCTGACCCCGATTCTACGGCTGGCAACCGACTTCGATAAGGTGCACGGATGGTGGAAAACCCCCGTCCCTAACCCCGATGGCTCGTATCAGAAGATTGCCAGTCGCTATGCCCAGTTCATCGATGACCTGAAGTGGCCCACCGACGAGCGGCTGATCATCGTGGGCAACGAGCCGAATCACGGCGCAGAGTGGGCGGGAACGCCAGACCCGGCGTCCTACGCCCAGCTCCTGATCGACGTTGCCGACGCCGTCCACGAGGCCGATCAGCATGCGAAGGTGCTCAACGCGGGCCTTGATCCCTATGCGCCCAACAGCAATGGTCAGCCGCTGGCGGATGGCATGGTGTACCTCGACGAGGAAACATTCCTCGATGAGATGGTCGCCGCGCACTCCAACGTGTTCAAGCACATCGATGGATGGGTGAGCCATTCCTACCCGATGGGGCCGTTCACAGCGGGGCCGTGGGAGCAAAGCTACGGCGTCGATCTCCTGTACGGGGCGAGCAATCCCCACCACGTAGACCCGCCGCCTGGAATCTACAATCGGGGCATCAACGGGTACGAATGGGAACTCTGGAAGCTCTCCACCTATGGGATCGAAGGGCTGCCTGTACTGATCACCGAAACGGGGTGGCGGCACTTGGAGACAGTCAACCCGGCTTCCACCGATACCGGGGAGAATCTACCGCCCGCCCAGACGGTCGCCGACTATGTTGATCTGTCCCTCCTGGGCAACGGAGGACGCTATCCGCAGTACCCGGAGGGAGGCTGGACGCCCTGGCTCGCCGATCCGCGCGTCACAGCCATCACCTTCTTTGCCCTGAATGGCGACCCCATCGAGTGGGGGCACACCAACTGGCTGGAACTCGATGAGAGTGCCGACATCCTGAGCATGTACCCCATGATGGGCGTACTGGAGCGAATCCCCTAGTTTGATCAGCGGCTGCATCTGACTACAATGAGGCTGCCACTGATCGCAGCGGTGGAGTCGTCAGCGCATGTGCGCTGGCAGCAAACGGATCGATCCATGCTCAAAACGATTGCGTCAGCCGCAGGTGGATTGGTGCTCGCGCTGGCGGCCTCTGCCTATATCTCGTTCATCACCTATCTGATCGTGATCGGCAGGGACGAGCGCGAACGTCTCTCGAATCGCAAGAGCGTATCTCGCTTTGCAGCATACTCAGCCGGGACGCGCATCCTCACCATCCTGGGGCTGATGGTCGTAGCGGTGCTGCTTCTGGCGCAGGCCATCCAGTGGAACGTCCCGCTGCTGATCGACCTGCGGGGAGTCCGTCCCTGAGCGACGAAGCCAGCAGGTGAAGTCATCACCCAAACCTTATCCCTCTCTTCGCCAAAGGAGAATTCCGTGAATCAAACTACCGATCAGCTACCCACGCCCACCGAACGCCCGCGCCGCTTCATCAGCCTGCGAGTGCGTTTTCTCGTCATGTTCACCGTCATGTTTACCATTTTTATGCTGGGCGCGAACTTCTGGCTCCGCGATCTCATGCTGAATACCGCCTGGGATCAAGTGACCGTCGATCTCCAGGATACGATGGACGTGACTCGCCAGTTCCTCAACGGCGACGAGATCGCCTGGCTTGCACACGAGGCCGCCAACCAGAACACCGCCGCCACCGATTCCCCCGAATACGCCGCCATGATGGGCTCGCTACAGACCGTCGCCGATGTCAAGCCGTACGCCATCGTGTATATCTACACATGGGGGAGCCAGCCAGACGAGGTTGTATTTCTGGGTGGGGCGAGCGTGTACCAGGGCCTTGGCCCAGATTTCCTCGATACCGAGACCATTACCCTCGATAACGGCGATCCCATTCTTGAAGGACTCGATCACAACGTGATTGCTGACGAGATCGTCACCGACGAATTTGGCGATTTCACCTACGGCTACCAACCCATCCACGATAGCAGTGGGCAGATAGTAGCGGCAGTCGGCGTAGACTTCGACGCCACCTATGTGCATGATCTTCAGGATGAAATTGCTGGGAAAGTGCTCCCGATCATCAGCATCCTCTATGGGGTGGGGGCACTCGTCGTCTTCGGCGCGGGCACGATCTTCACCCGCCCGTTTAAGGCGCTCAAAGGCGGAGCCGATTCAGTTGCCCAGGGCAAGTACGAAGTCGATCTCTCCCGGATGTACACCGGGCGCTTTCAGTCCGAGGTCAGCGATCTGGCCCGTGCCATCGAAGGCAGTGGTCGCGCCCACATCCGCGAGCAGGTCTTGATGCAGAAGGTCCACCAGTTAGAAATCCAGATCGATCAGAGCAAAGCCAACGCCCAGATCGACGAGATCACCGATTCTGACTTCTTCCGCGATCTCAAGGGCAAGGCCACCAAACTACGAGAAGAACGCTCCGATACCAGCGCCGAATCCGACTCCCGCTGAAACGGGAGGTAGCTTGCTCCCTTCTCCCACCTGCCCTGTGAAGCGGTCCGGGAGAAGGGCTGTCGTCTCGCTGAGCACCATTGTGAGGGGGGTGGCGGTATCGATGACATAGGTTGTTGTGACGGAATCAACCGTCTGCGAGATGCGGTCGCCGTCGCCATTGTATGTGTGA
>JAHEME010000390.1:0-2589 GCA_024643825.1 Chloroflexota bacterium
CGGGTCGTGGGGGGACTCTCGTGGGACATTAAGGCGAAGGCAAAAAGAGAGCGAACTCCTTCGCTGAAGTTCTGGGATACACACCCGTCAACACCTAATTCCGCTGGTGGTTACTTCATGCTATACTCGCAGCCCTGAGGTGAAGAGGCTATGGATGTAGACTTCGAACTGTACCGCCACGATATCGTCGTCTCGCGCGAACCTCTCGTGCATCTGAGCGTGATCGATGTGGCCCCTGAGCGCCCCCTTAACACCATCGTAATGCTGCATGGGTTTGGGGGAAACGCCACTCAATGGAAGTACCAGCTTCGTGCGTTGTCGGACACACACCGCTGTGTTGCCATCGATCTTCGTGGGCATGGGCGTTCCGATAAGCCGCTTTCTGATTACACCGTGGACGAGATGCTCGACGATGTGAGTCGGGTTCTTGAAGCCTTGGGGATTGCTGATCCCTTTGTGCTGATGGGCCACTCGTTTGGTGGGGCACTTGCGGCTACTCTTGCGCGCCGATTCCCGGATCGGGTTACAAGGCTGGTGCTCGTGGCGACTGCCGACCAGTTTGCTCTGGGGAGGGCTGAACGGTGGCTGCTTTCCCTACCGACAGCGGTATTGAACCTCGCACAGCCCTTTCTTCGACGGCAGATTTCTGCCCCTCCTGCCGTTTTGAAGCGGCTTTTCCGCAACAGCCTGAATCGTTGGAAAGGCCGAGAGATATTTCACGATCTTGAAATGCCAGTGCTTGTGATCCGAGGCGACCGCGACCGAGTTTTTTCCCAAACACGATTCGATGAGGTCGCCCGCCTGATTCCGAACGCAGAAGAAGTTACCGTGCCCGTATCGGCTCACATGGTCATCCTGGAACGCAGGGATGCTGTTGAGCGCGCCATCGACCGCTTTCTCGGTTTGGGACACGATTCCTGGCGTTCAGGGGATCATGAAGCCAAGGAACGAGCACGGCTAATCAGTGAACGTCCCTGGCTGAAAACCTATGAAGAGGGGGTTCCCTTTACGATCCCTGTCCCCAAACAGCCACTGCCGTCACTCCTTACCAGCACGGCTCGTCGTTTTCCTAATCGCCCTGCGACGGCATTTATGGGGCGCAGATTGACCTACCGACAGATTGAGCGTCAATCCAACCGCCTGGCGAACTCGCTGCGTGGAATGGGAGTGGATACTGGTTCCCGGATCCTGATCCTGATGCCGAATTGTCCTCAGTGGGTGATCGCGTTTTATGGGATTCTCAAAGCAGGCGCGATAGTGGTCAGCGCCAGTCCAACGTCCACTGTGGACGAGATCATTCGTGAGGTACAAGAAGCGCGCGTCCGCATTGTGATCACCCTGACGAAGTTTTCTGAGGCTATGAGGGCGGTTTCTGATTCGGTTCCATTGGAAAGAATCATCTATTCGAATATCAAGGATTATCTCTCGTGGGCTGCCAGGCTTGCCTTTACTGCGCTGCGGGAAGTTGCAGAAGGGCATCGAATTCAGGACTCGCTGCGCAGCAATGAACGTCACTGGATTGATCTGATGCGCGGTTATCGCGCTACCCCGGTGGAGATTGAAATTACGCCACAGGGGACGGCGCTGATTCAATATACCGGTGGAACGACAGACAACCCGAAAGGCGTACTCCTTTCGCATCAGGCGCTCATCGCGAACGCCTTCCAGACGCGGCACTGGGTTCCGAACTTGAGGGAGGGTCGAGAACGCATGTTGTGCGTTGTGCCGTTTGCGCACGTTTATGGGATGACTGCCGCGATGAATGTTGCCATCACGCTCGGCGCGGAAATGATCATTCTGCCGAATTTTGTGACCGAAGAGGTGTTGAACACCATTCGCCGTTACAAGCCTACGCTGTTCCCCGGCGTGCCTACGATGTACGTTGCCATCAACAGTTTTCCGGGTGTGCGGCGTTTTGGAATCAGCAGTATCCAGGCGTGTCTCTCCGGGGCGGCTCCCCTCCCGGTTGAAGTGCAGGAAACGTTTGAAAAGCTCACGCGCGGGAGGCTGGTCGAAGGGTATGGGTTGACCGAAGCTGGCCCGGTGACACATGCGAACCCGATGCACGGACAGCGCAAAAGTGGAACCATTGGTGTTCCACTACCGAATACAGAAGCAAAGATTGTTCACCTGGCATCGGGCGAAACCCTACTACCCGGTGAGATCGGGGAGCTTGCTGTGCGCGGGCCTCAGATCATGGCAGGGTATCTTGGGGAAGGGGTTGGTACCGAAGCCGTACTTCGTGATGAGTGGCTGCTGACGGGCGACGTCGCTCGTATGGATTCGGAAGGGTACTTTCAAATCATCAGCCGCAAAAAAGATATGTGGTACCATCAGCGCGAGGGTCAGAGCGTGCCCGCGTTTCCGCGCGATGTTGAGGAAGTGATCTACGAAATCCCGGAGATTCAGGAAGTGGCTGTGGTGGGAGTTCATGACTTCCCAGTAGCATTTGTGACCACCAATCGGGCGATTGATGCGACCACCATTATGAACTATGTGGGCCGGAGGCTTCCTGATTTGACACCGAAGCTGGTGGTCTTTGTGGATGAGATGCCAAAATCGTTTATTGGGAAAGTCATTCGCCGCCAT
>JAHEME010000390.1:2599-4003 GCA_024643825.1 Chloroflexota bacterium
GATAAGATTCCAGAGCCGCAGCGCAAGGCCCTGGACATCGTAAGTGATCATATTGATGAGATGCTGGATTATCCGTATCCGAATAGTGTTGAGTAGCGAAAAAGGGTTGCAGGGTAAACACTGAGAGGAACTTCCAATTGATTCGATTTGGTACCGTAGGGTCGCCTAAAAGCACGCCGAAGGGGGGCACACCAGCCGCAATTCAGACGATTCGCGATCTGGGAATGGATGCGCTGGAGATCGCGTGGGTACAGAGTGTTCGGGTGAAAGATGAGACGTGTCTTGAGATCAAATCAACTGCCGCTGATCACGATGTTCGGTTGAGCGTTCATGCGCCCTACTACATCAACCTTAACAGCCAGACCGAGGAACTGATGCTCAAGAGTGATGAGCGTTTGCTGGCAGCGGCGCGCAAGGGGTTTCTCTCCGGGGCTACGGATATTATTTTTCATCCGGGTTCGTATCATAACCAGCCGCCGGAAGAAGTCTATGAGCGCGCCAAACAGAAACTGATCGAAATTGTGGCGACGTTGAGAGCAGAAGGTAACATGGTTCGGCTCCGCCCGGAGACGATGGGCAAGGGGGCGATGTTCGGCTCGCTGGAAGAAACCGTGCGATTGAGTAAAGAAATCAACGGAGTGGCTCCATGCATCGATGTTGCCCACCTCCACGCGAGAACCGGGGACGGCTCCTTCAATTCGTACGCGGAGTTTGCCGACATGTTCCGCCTGGTTGAGCAGCATCTTGGCGTTGAGCAAGGGCTTCATCAGATGCACTTCCATGTATCTGGAATTGAGTATTCTCCCAAGGGAGAGCGAAATCATGTGCCACTGGAGGAGAGTGATCTCCGCTGGCGTGACTTCCTCCGGGCGTGCGTAGACTTTGATGTACACGGTACTATTGTTGGCGAAAGTCCAAATATGGAGGAAGATGCGGCGCTACTGCAATCGACATACCATGAATTGTTGGGGTAAGACTACCCCACATCCTGACTATAGGAGCTACTAGAGATATGGAAAATCGTCCTGATCCGGCCCTGTTTGCAAAGGGTAGTTTCTATTTGGGCATTGCATCTTCGGGGATATTGCTGCTGAGTTTTATTCTGGGTCTGCTGCGAATTGGACTCTCGTCGATTGTGTGGTTGGCGCTGATCACCAGCGCGGTCGGGCTGTTTCTTGGCTGGGCATCGCGCTCGGATTTCAGGAAAAATCCGGGAACTCCGGAAGCCATGCAAATGGCGGATACTGGATGGCGAATTAACCTCTGGGCGTTGATTGTACTCGTTGTAGTCATGTTGATGGTGGTTATCCTGCGGGTGATCATCACGCTTGGCCCGACCATACAGGGGTAGGGCGAATTCCTTGCAGAACGGCTTGGCATTATAATCGCTGCAACACGATGCAA
>JAHEME010000391.1 GCA_024643825.1 Chloroflexota bacterium
CCTGTCCCAGCAGCAAGCCAAGCAAGCCCGCATCGGCAAGAAGCCAACCATCAATCTTGCGTGCACGGGCGTAAAAATACATGCCAATCAACCCGGCAACCGCCCCACCAAAGATGTTCATCCCCCCGCTGCGCGGGTTTAGAATCTCAATCGGGCGGGCCAATGAATAGGCGGTGCTGCCGCCCAGCACCTCCGAGATTACGTACCACAACCGCGCACCGAGCAAACCCGCTAGAAGCACCCATAACAGGGCATCCCATACCAGGTCCGGGTCTTCCCCTTCTGAGGATACATGACGGGCTGCGTAATACGCGCCTACAAAGATACCCAGCGAAGCCAGAATGCCGTACCAGTAGATCGGCAGCGTAGCTGCGCCAAACCACGGAATGCAGAAAGCGATCTCAGAAGCAGCCGAGCAAGCGACAATTGATTCCCACATAGCTTGAATCTCCAAATGTGTTGCTGTGAATCGGGTGGGTTACACACCGCGAGCAATCATAGCGAGTCTCCCTCACGATTGCTAGAAGAGAGACGACTGAGTCTATTTCAAATAACCAAATCGTCCCCATTTGCCTTCGGAGTCACAAAACCCGTGACGATTTCCCGGATCAGGCCCATCGGGGGCCATTTTTGTGACGAATTGCCATTCCAGAGAGCAAAACGAAACAGGGCGACCCGAAGGCCGCCCTGTTATTTTTGCGATGCGCTTAATCGATATATCCCAGTGCGCGCAGACGCTCCAGAAGCTCCGGATTGTTGCTGTAATCCTGTTCCTTGCCAGCGATTGTTCCGCTGCGGTGGGCCTCCTGCACAAGCACGAAATCTTCGAGCTTGCGCTCCAGCCCCAGAATATCGTTCTCGTATCCAAAGGGGTTATCCAGCAGATTGCTGGTTTCAAAGTAATCGCTCTGAACATCGAAGAATTCATCCGGGCGATCATCAACTGTCATGAGCTTGCGCCCATTCTCGTAAATGGCGCGCCGCATCTTCTTGATACGGAATCGCTCGATGGCCTCCGGATTGTTCATTTCCATCACATTCAGGAAATTGAGAGGGGGCACAGCCTCAGATGCAACAACTTCGTCTTTTGCTTCTTTCTCCGGGCCTTCTACTGACCGGGCAAGGCTCAGATCGTGATTGGTATGACCAAAGGCCTCATGCTCAATTCCAGCGGCCTCTAGAACAGTATGGAAGATACGCCGAGTAGAAACCTCCTGCGTGACTCGTTTGCCCGCCGGGAAGCCCTGCGGGTAGCGGATCATGAGGGGAACACGTACGATCTCGTTGTAGGTGACAAAAGCATGGCCCATAAAGTCGTGATCGCCATGGCTCTCGCCATGATCAGAAACAATGACAACCATCGTATTCTCTAACTGCCCCGACCGTTTGAGATAGCGGAATACCCGGCGAAGCTGCCGATCCTGATAGGCAACTTCCGCATCATATACGTCCTGAAGAACCTGTTCCTGCATTTCTGTGAAAGGCTCGATCATAGGCGCAACCCAGCGATAGCTCTGGAGATTAAATTGCTGAAGGAAATCGCGCGCCTCGCGGTCTTTTCGCAAATAGGGAACCCACTTATCCAACGCTTTTGGAGGCGGGTAGTAAGGAAGGTGCGTCTCCATCATGTTAATGAAGGTAAACAACGGGGTATCCGGAGACGTGCTCTGATGATAACGGAGATAATCCGTGACATCCGTGAGAGACTGCGGCGTATCGCCTTTGAACTTGCCCAACCGGGACCAGAAGGGGACAAACAATGGCATCATTGCCAATTTCAGCAAAAGGGGCGATTCACCAAAGCGCCGTTCAATGGGAAGTGAAATCTTCTGGAGTCCCTCAGTGAGAGTATGATGAATTTGTTTAAGCAGCGGAGCATCAGGCCCAATGGTCGGAACATCTGGGAAAGTTCCGCTGTAATTATAGAAATGTTTAAAACCCTGCTTCAAGCCGTTTTCAAGCAGCCCAATTAACGGATTGTTACAGAACCCAACTGTATCGTACCCATTCTTTGATAGAAGCTCCGCAAGGGTCGGCATTTCTTCAGGGAGACTGGCGTACGATTGATTCGTCTGGTGCGCAGTGGGATATACGCCGGTGAACATCGAAGCATGAGAAGGGATCGTCCAAGGGGCGGGGGCAATTCCCCAATCAAAGACCGTCGAATCTTCTGCTAATCGCCCCAGTGTAGGCGTTATATCCTTGTGATATCCATACATTGACATACGCTCGGCTCGATGGGTATCAAGCACAAGAAACAGGATATTCGGTTTGCGTTGCGCCATTGAGTATTGCCTCCGTTACGGCACGGGAAACCCTGCCCGGTATTGTACCGTGCATAATCCGGTCTTGCCTATCGTACCGTCGCCTATAGTTATACCTCAAACAAACAGCAACGTGGTGTGGGAATTGTGAGGAAATCGTAAACTCTCCTCAGCAGACTCGCAGTAGGCGAACGCAGTAGGCGAGAAGAGAGAACAAATCCATTCCTAGAGGTGTGTGGTTAGCGGAACAGGGGTTGCACCAGGAGTTCTTCTGGCAGCACCCAAACTGCCGCGCTATACTCGCAGCACGTACCAATTCAACACAGGCACAGGGGAGTCTGGGACAGCCAGGCTGAGAGGATGCCCAAGCGGATAACCGCTACTGGCATCGACCCTAGAAACCTGACCCGGATCATGCCGGCGTAGGGAGTGAGTGTGCAAGTAAGCGATGAAACAACAGCCACTCCTTCATGGGGGGTGGCTGTTTCTATTATGATGCAGCGGGCAATTGTGCTTTCCAATGGGGTTATTGAAGACCCGGAGATGATCCGCGCCCGCCTTGCTGGGTGGGACGATGCGCAGGTGATCGCCGCCGATGCAGGCAGCCGCCACGCAAGCAAACTGGGTCTGACGCTGGACGTGATCACCGGTGACTTTGACTCCATGAGTCCGCAAGATCGAGATCGCCTTGAGTCACAGGGGGTCAAGATAGTCCCTGCCAGAACAGACAAGGATGAAACTGATCTCGAATTGGCCCTCCTCTATGCTGCAGATAGCGGAGCCGATGCGATTGTCGTATTGGGGGCATGGGGGGGGCGAATGGATATGGCCCTCGCCAACATCTTCCTGCTGACCCATCCGAGCCTGACAAACCAGCACGTTACTCTGTGGGAGGGTAATCAGACCGCATGGGTGATCCGACCTCCGGGCGGTGTGATTCGCGGCAAGGCGGAGGATACTGTTTCGCTCATCCCCCTGGGGGGCGATGCTGTGAGTGTAACCACACGTAATCTCCATTATGCTCTGACACAAGAGACTTTGCGGTTTGGCCCGGCACGGGGAGTCAGCAATGTGATGACTGCTGAGACTTCTCAGGTCGATCTAGCACAGGGAATGCTGCTCGTCGTGCATACGCCGGGACGCGCCTGATGCGGAAACCACCAGTGTTGTCCCAAAGATGGTTGCAAGATGCCCTGCCACCTGCCCTGGTGATCGCGCTCGCGCTGGCGGTGTGGTTTCTGGTTGCCACGGTCAGCGGCCTTCCCGAATTCGTGCTGCCATCTCCGGTGGCGGTGGCGGCAGCGGCACAGGCTACATGGCCGCTGCTGGGGCGTGCCATCCTGATCACGCTTCTGGAAACGGGAGTCGGCCTTGCCCTTGCGCTGCTGCTTGCGATAGTCGCTGCCGCTGCCATGGATCTATCTTCTTTTCTGCGGCGCGCTCTGTACCCGTTGCTGATCGCGTCACAGACGGTGCAGATTCTAGCGATTGCTCCGCTGCTGATTCTGTGGTTTGGCTTCGGCTTGACCCCTAAAGTGATCGTCGTGATTCTGGTTTGCTTCTTCCCGATGGCAATCAGCACCTTTGACGGCCTGACTTCGACCGATCCCGACTATGTTTCGCTGCTGCGTGCTATTGGAGCATCGCGCCAACAAATCTGGCGGTTGGTGCGGCTCCCGGCAGCGATGCCCGCGTTCTTTTCCGGCCTGCGTGTAGCTGTTACCTACAGCGTCGTCGG
>JAHEME010000392.1 GCA_024643825.1 Chloroflexota bacterium
TGATCGTCGGGTTGAAATCGCGGTGACCCGCCACGTGGGTGATCGCATAGGGTTCGCGTAAATACCCCGCCAGCGTGGTTAGCAAGTCCATCTGCGCGCGGGTTGGCAGCACGCGGTCAAAGTGACCCAGCAGGCACACGCCGACCGTGCCTGTGTTGGCTCCCTCGGTATGCGCGCCCCGCGCCCCCAGTATACGCCCTTCATAAAGCTGTCCGAATCCATCAATCAAATAGTGATAGGCGATATCCGCCCAACCTCGATCCAGCACATGGAACGCCTGAATCGCACGCGGGCCTTCCGTGTAGTTCAGCGCGGAGTGATGCACCACCAGCGTCGTGAGCCAATCGCGAAGCGGCGGGGGATACTCCCACCAACCTTCGGGCGTGCTCTGCGGATCGACTGGATCGAAGAAGCCGCTCTCGTTGGCGACGGTGTGATCCGGCGGAGCCGCGCCCCAGCCCGCACGCGAGATCATGCTCAGGGAGCCTGCTGTGATCTCTTCGCCTGTTGGGATGCTCTGAGTGGGGAGAGTCAGATTGCCGGGCAGACTGGCGAACGGCTGCACCAGCTCGACGCGCTGAAAGCCGCGATCCGAGCCGAACAGCACGACGTTGCGCCCGATGTCGATGTCCGCCAATGAGCTGGGTTCGCGGGAACCGTCGGCGAAGGTGACGGCACGCATCAGCGGGAAGGTGCGCGACCCCATCGGGCCGAGCAGCGTCACGGATTGGGCATCGAAGGCGGCAAGTTCGCCGCCCACAGCAGGCAGGGGATCGTCGCTGGGAGTCGGCGCACTTTGCGGCGCACTTTGCAGCGCACTTAGCGGCGTAGATCGGGAGCGGAGCCATAGACCGATTCCGGCGGCCCCGGCTGCTGCCGTCATCCCAAATCCGAGGGCCGCGCGGCGGGAGAGGGATCGGGTCACCGCACCAGCCACAATCCGGCGAACATCACCGCTGCGAGCATGCCCTTACGCATCAGGGCATTGGCGGTGATGTCTTCTGAGAACAGGCGGGGCAGGGTGGTGGTCAGGAACCAGCCGAGCAGGATGCCAAAGAACACGGCGCTGCTTTCCAGCACCGAGACGAGTGCGACCGGGCCAAGCGAGATCGCGAGGAAGGTGATCAACTTGGCGGCGGTAGACCATGCTTCGTTCACAAAGATGATCGCCACCGCGCGCTTGCGCACCGTCTTCAGCGAGGCAAGGAACGAACGTCGGATCGAGGGGACGAGGAACAGCATCAGCCCGCCCGTAGCGAAGCCCATCGCCTCGTAGCCCACGACATCGCGGAAGGCCGTCTCGGTGACGACGAATTTGAACGTCACCTGCTGGATGGCCCACAGCAGCGAGGCGGCAGCGGCAGCGAACAGCGCCGGAGAGAGTGTGAACTTCATCTCCACGCGGCGTACGGAGACGACAATCGCGGAGGTGAGGATCAGGAAGAAGCCCCCAAGCTGGCGCACGGTGAGCGTATCGCCGAGGAACAGCCACGAGAGGATCAGCACGAACAGCGGGATCATCTGGATCAGGACGATCACGGCGCTGGCCTCTTCGACGTTCATGGCCCAGAAGTACAGCGCCACGCCCCAGATGCCCATCATGCCCGTGAAGAGGATCAGCGCGAGGTCGCGCAACGCGATCACCGGGAACTCGGCGGCGATCACCAGGATCACGCCGAGGACGAGCGCAGTCAGGGCGCTGTAGATCACCATGCCGCGATAATCGTCGATCTCGTGGTCAAGGATGTAGCGGTCGATGAAAATGGCGATGGTGAACATCGCCGGGGCGAGCAGCCCGTAGAACAGCCAGGACACAGTGAGAGCCTTAGGATGATGGGAGTCGGCAGCGGCAGAGCATACCACGCGGGGAGGGGGTGGGGCAAGTTTGGCAGTGTGTTTCAATTGACGAGTAGAATGGTATCATATATGATACTGAAATGAGCGAGATGCGCATCGTCATGGATACCAATGTGTGGGTGGCTGCTTTACGGTCAAGTCGTGGCGCATCACACCTGCTTTTGCGGCAGATCGATAGCGGGCATTTTCAGATTGCGCTATCGGTTCCGTTGATCATTGAATACGAAGATGTAGCGCTCAGACTCATCGAGGCGACGGCGCTGACGCCAGATGATATTGCCGATCTTCTTGACTACCTGTGCGCCGTTGCCCACCAGCAGCAGGTTTTCTATCTCTGGCGACCGTTTCTGCGCGACCCGCGTGATGACATGGTGCTGGAATTGGCCGTCGCCGCTGAGTGCGAGGCCATCATAACGTATAACATCCGAGACTTTGAGGGAGTATCAGAGCAGTTTGGGATTCGTGTGATGACCCCGAAAGAACTGCTGGAAAGGTTAGGGCAGATCACATGAGCAGCATTAGCCTCCGATTACCCGACTCGCTGCATCAGAAGGCACGCGAGCTGGCAGCGCAGGAAAATATCTCGATCAACCAGTTGATCACGTTGGCGCTCGCCGAGAAAATCTCCGCCCTGGCGACGGAAGATTATCTCGGGCAGCGGGCCGCGCGTGGCGACCGCAGGAAGTTCGAGCGTGCACTGGCAAAGGTTGCCGATGTCGAGCCGGAGCAAGAGGATCAGTTGTAGGGTCGCCGGACGTTTGCCGCGCTTCTCTTTGCCGCAATCCGGTATAATGGGATCACACATGCGAGGAGACCGGACAATGATCACCACCCCTATCAGCGAGCAAATCCCTATCCGAGATGATAATGGACGCCTGCGTGTAGGCCAGACGCGCGTCCTGCTCGATCTCGTGATTTACGCTTTCCGACTGGGGAGTACGCCTGAGAACATCGCCGAGCAGTATCCGTCGCTTTCCCTCGACGACGTGTATCTGGCGATTGGCTACTATTTGCGTCACCGCGAAGAGATTGACGCATACCTGCGGGAGCAGGAAGCGGAGGCAGAGACTTTTCGCCGCGAGTATGAAGAGCAGAATCCACCCACACTGACATGCGACGTGCTGCTGGCTCGGCTGCAGAAGCGTCCCAGTACGGACTAAACCGCGTGCGCTTCCTCGCTAAGGGAGGAGCAGCTTCGCGAATATCCTAATCTCCGAAGTCCCATAACTGGATTATCCCATCGAAGCTGATAGCGGCAAGCCGCACACCGTCCGGAGACCAGTCGAAAAATAGGGGTGGCCCGTCGAAGGGCCTGCCCAGATCGAGGAGGGAGCGTTCCTCTACATTAATGAATGTCAACTGCCCATTCAGATCGGAGATCACCACCCATGGCTGGTGGGGATTCCATACAGCGACGCCCTGCCCAGCATATTGAGTCCCTGAGGGGAATCCCATGAGAATGTTGAATTCTCCGGTCAGTGTATTCCACCCGGTCAGCACCATTGGCCCCTCATTGATTAGTACCTGGCCTGGCTGCGCGATGTACACTCCATTGGGCGACCATGAGGCCATGCCCGAAAACACGACTTGATCTTCACCCTTCATGGGGATGACCCTTTGAATGATCTGCTGTGTTGCTACATCCAGAATGTCTGCCCGCGTGGAGCGCCGCATTAGCAGACGCGATCCATCCGGCGACCATACCACCTGATCCGGGACGCCGTATTCCATCGTATCGGGATCGTTCGCTGCTTCATTCAGAAGATAGTACAGGTCGAAAGTTTCCGCATCCCATACAGCTACCTTCGCGCCAATGTTGCCACCTGTCAGGTACGATACGATGTAGTCACCATCCGGCGACCATTCGACATCCATATAGCCCTCGCCCTCGCTAAACTCGATTACATTGGCAAGAGTACCGAGGTGTGTACCTTCCGCCGCATCGTAGATTTCAATGCCACTGAAGGTCTGGACGGCGATTTGCTTGCCATCGGGCGACCAACTGATCTCATTGCCTTCACCGATCTCATTTGGCGGGACGGTCACAAGCGTTTCATACGTCAGGGCGTCCACGACAATGATGCTGCTATCCTCAAAATTGGCTCCGCGAACCCATGCGGCGAAACGACTGCCA
>JAHEME010000393.1 GCA_024643825.1 Chloroflexota bacterium
GTCCGTCGATTCCCTCAAGAACCTTGTAATCCCCTAACGGGAAGTACGGAACCATGTGATCTTCGATCCATGTCAGCGAATCGTCTGGGGGAATTCCCCAGTTCGTGGGGCAGCTTGAGAGCAGTTCGACCATACTAAATCCCAGCCCCATCATCTGCACCTGAAGCGCAGTTACGATGGCTTTCTTGGCCTTGCGGATGTTCTTTACATCATGCAGAGATCGTCGCACAATGTAGGCGGCTCCGGGGAGCTGCGCCAGAACCTCTGCCATGCGGATCGGATACCCCGCCATTTCAACATCGCGTCCGCGTGGGGAAGAGGTCGTTTTCTGCCCCGGCAGCGTTGTCGGGGCCATTTGCCCGCCCGTCATGCCATAAATCGCGTTGTTGATGAAGATCGTGGTGATGTTCTCCCCACGCCCTGCCGCATGCAGGATTTCGGCGGCCCCGATAGAAGCTAGGTCGCCATCACCCTGATAGGTCACGACCATGTGATCCGGCTGGACTCGCTTCAATCCGGTCGCCATCGCCGGGGCGCGTCCATGCGCCGCTTCACAGGCATCCAGTTCGAAGTAATTGTAAGCGAAGACCGAACACCCGACGGGGGCGACGAGAATCGTTTTCTCACGCAGCCCCAGTTCGTCGATGGCTTCCGCCAGCAGCCGGTGAGCGATTCCGTGCGTGCAGCCGGGGCAGTAATGCGTATGAGCTTCCGCCAGTGATTCGGGCCGCGAATAAACCAGTTCCATCCCCTGAGGAATTGTCATTGTCATGCGTTCTATCTCTCCAGGATCGGGTCAGCCAGTGTATCAGCCATCAATGCCGCTTCTCGTTCGATAGCATCCAGAATTTCGTCAGGCATGGGCACAACACCCCCCATGCGCCCGAAGAACCCTACCGGAACCTGATCATGGATTGCCAGGCGCACGTCATCGATCATTTGCCCTGCATTCATTTCCACAACCAGGATGCGCTCAACCTGCTGCGCTAATTCCGCCAGCCGATCTTCTGGGAACGGCCATAGGGTTTGAGGCCGGAACAGTCCTACGCGAAGGCCTTTTGCGCGTGCGTCCTCCACTGCTGTTCCAGCGATCCGCCCTGCGGTTCCATAGCCGACGACCAGCAGTTCCGCATCCTCGGTGTACACTTCTGCCGAACGCTGCTCGGCGGCTCGAATCTCGCGCAGCCGGGCCTGAATTTTCAGATTGTAGGCTTCTTCTTCTTCTCCCTGCATGTAGATCGAAGAGATCACTCGCTGAGGGCGATCCTTCGCCCCGGTCAGCGCCCAATCAGGTCGTGCCGTCTTGAGTGGCTGCATGGGCGGTAGCTCGCACGGTTCCATCATCTGCCCGATTTGCCCGTCGGCTGCGATCATCACCATATGGCGGTACTTGTCTGCCAGGTCAAAGGCCAGCACCGTGAAATCAGCCGCCTCCTGCACCGAGGATGGTGCGAGCACGATAGGGTGAAAATCGCCATGCCCGGCAGAGCGTGTGACCTGGAAGTAGTCTCCCTGTGAGGGTAGGATGTTCCCCAGCCCCGGCCCACCCCGCATGATGTCCACGATCACGCACGGCAGTTCCGACCCGGCGATATACGACATCCCCTCTTGCATCAGGCTGATGCCTGGGCTGGAAGAAGACGTCATCACCCGTACGCCCGTGCAGGCTGCACCATATACCATGTTGATCGCCGCGACTTCACTTTCTGCCTGAAGAAAGACTCGGTTGAGATCTACCATTCGGCTGGCGAGGTGTTCCAGAAGTTCAGTTTGTGGGGTGATGGGGTATCCAAAATAGGCTTGCAAACCAGCGCGGACGGCAGATTCAGCAATTGCGACATTGCCCTTAAGCATTTCTTTTGCCATGAATCGGTGCGCCTCCTTCAGGCAGGGATAGCCGAGCTGCGCGGGGCGCGCGTTTCCCGGAAGACCGTGATGCACACGTCAGGGCAAATCATCGCGCAGATGGCACAGCCTGTGCAGACATTCTCTGGGTCAGCCAGCATCGCGGAATGGTAGCCCTTGCCGTTCAGGGAATCATTGTCCATCAGGATGATGTTCTGGGGGCACACAGTTGGGCATAGGTCGCACCCCTTACATCGCTCGGAATCGATCCAGATAGTTCCTTTTGCCATGCAGATTTCCCTCAAAGCTCGGATGTTTGGCGAAAGAGATTCCTACTATATGAATCCTAATTCACCAGATTACACCCTCACCAGTGCAGAGTGTCATAGTCCCGTGCGCGAATCGTCAGGGGGCATCTAACCCCTGTCCTGTAAAGTAAGGTTTCCCTTTTTCCCCGGATGAGTCCAGAATACATCCACATCCCACTGGCCTTAGGAGCAGAATACAACATGACACTTCCACCATATATTCCCTTTGGCGGTGACCCCGAACTTACCGGGCCAGTCTCCTCAAAGAACGCGGCCTTCTACTGTTTTCTTCTCAAAGGGCATCTCGATAAATTCCAGGCTTCGCTGGATCGCTACCTGAATACTCCGGCTGGAGGCAAGGTCGAGTACAAAGCCTTCTCTGATCGCGCCATCCTGATGTTCATTCCCATCCAGCATGCGTTGACCAACACAAAGGAGCGCGGGTGGGTCGGCTACACCGATGTCATTCTGGCGATCCCCGCCCTGAAGTTTGAAGGTGGGCTTCCCGTTGGGTTGGTGGTCTTCTCCCCCTATATCTTTGTCGATAACATCCTGCCCCTGATCACAGGGCGCGATGTCTATGGCTTTGCCAAAACGCTTGCGAGCGTCACCCTTCCCGCCGATCCGCAGCATGTCGATCTCCTCACCCTGGATACGATGGGGATCAAGACGCTTGGCCCTGAGTCGCAAAATACAACCATGCGTTTGTTTGAAGTCACCAGAACGGGCGCAGGCGATTCGACCACATGGGAGAATGAGCATGAAGCGGCTCGCTACCTTCGCAGCCTGATATTCCCTGAGGGTTCCATCCTCGATCATCTGATCGAAGCCGTCGTTGCCATTCTAGAAGTCCTGTTTGGCAAGAATGCGCTTTCCAGCCACTTCGTGAACCTGAAGCAAATCCGCGACATCGAAGACCAATCCCGCGCTGCCTATCAGGCCGTCACCGAAACGCAGATGGCCCTGCGCGTATGGCACTCTGGCGGCTTGCTGGGGCTGAGTGGCGCGTATACGTTCACCCTGAACGATGTTCCCAGTACGCCCATCGAAGCCGATCTCGGCATCGGGTCGCAGTCCGTCGAGGTCGCTTGGTGGATCGAGGCGGATGTAGAAATCGCAACTGGCACAACGATCTGGGAGGCATGAACATGGCGGAAAAACAAAAGATCGCCGTGCTGGGTGGCGGCACAGCCGGGATGACCACCGCCTATTACCTGACGAGCACCCCGGAACTATGCGAACAATATGAGGTCACCGTCTATCAGCTTGGCTGGCGGCTGGGCGGCAAGGGGGCCAGCGGGCGCAATCAGCAGTACGGAGATCGCATCGAAGAACACGGTCTGCACATCTGGTTGGGCTTCTACGATAACTCCTTCAAGACCATTCAGGATTGCTATGCCGCCCTTGCCCGGTCGCCGCAGGCTCCTCTGGCTACCTGGGATGCCGCCTTCAAGCCGCATAACTTCGTCTTGCTCAACGAGCATTACAACGATGAGTGGTTGTTCTGGCCTATTGATTTCCCCATCATCCCCGGCGTTCCCGGTGATGGTCGCATTTTGCCTAACTTCTGGCAGTTGGTCGCGATGTCTCTCGGCTGGCTCTGGGAAATCCTGAAAGACCTCATCGAGTCGGATGCCGATCTATTCAAAGAGCCGCCTCCCACAAAGCCCGACTGGTGGCAGCAAATCGTCGAGCGCGTAGAAGCCGACTTCAAGCATGCGGAAAAAGGCTTCCTCGGTCACTTTGAATTAGCTGTGAAACTTGCCACTCACAATGCACAGAAGCCGCACTCCCTCGTTGAAGCCGATGCCGAATCGATCCTCTGCTCCCTGCTAACC
>JAHEME010000394.1:0-2660 GCA_024643825.1 Chloroflexota bacterium
TTCTGCCCTCGACCATTCTTTTGATGCTCGCTGGGCTGCTTAACAACTTTTATGAAATGCACCCCGAAATAGCAACCCTGTTGGTGCAGGCAACTTTTTGTGATATACTTAGGGTTCGCTGGCAAATAAGGCGCTATTGTTCAGACGAATGAGACTAGACGGCAACCACTGAAGCAGGGTCCGCAGTTGCGGTACCTTGTTTTGCGTTGCCTGCATGTGTGTATCGCCCCGGCGTAGCGGCTCGTGAGAGGGAGTAAAAATATGGCGCGTGAATTAGCTCGTAAGACGTATGCACGAATTCAGGATGTGCATAATCTACCGACTCTGATTGAAGTTCAGCTTGAGTCATTTGAGTGGTTTCAACGGGAGGGCCTTGGCGAACTGTTTGATGAGATTTCCCCGATTGATAGCTTTAATGGGGCACTCAAGTTGTATTTTCCGGGGAACAGTGACGAGGCCAAGCAGTTTGACCTCAAGTACTGGTTTGAAGAACCCAAATATGGTCAGGAAGAATGTCTGGAGCGAGACCTCACCTTTGCCTCTCCATTGTATATCCGTGTTGCGCTCCTGAATTCCGAGACTGGGGAAGTGATCACGCAGGATATATTCCTGGGCGATTTTCCCATCATGACCGACAACGGAACGTTTATTATCAATGGGACGGAACGTGTCGTAGTCAGTCAGCTAATTCGCTCACCCGGTGTGTACTTCGATGCTGATAAAGATCCCTCCACCGGGCGACCTCTGGCAACGGCCAAGCTGATTCCAGATCGCGGCGCATGGATGGAGTTTGAAACTCGTCGCAGCGACTACCTGACGATCAAGTTTAATCGCAAGCGCACCATTCCCGTCACCATTTTGCTGCGGGCGCTCGCCGCTGTGACCGATGGAATGGATCACCTGTCTCCCATCAAAGAAGGATCCGACGAGGAGTTGTTGGCTCTGTTTGCGGGGGTTGATACCGACGAAGACCATCACTATCTCGAAAGCACACTTAAACAGGAGCCGCTTTGGGAAGGCAAGCACTCGGTGGCGGAAGCTGCTCTGATCGAATTCTACAAGCGTATGCGTCCCGGCGATCCGCCGACGTTGGACAATGCACGCGAGTATATGGAGAGCCAACTGTTCGACCGACGCCGCTACGATCTGGAACGCGTCGGGCGTTACAAGTTGAATCAGCGTCTTGCGCTCGACGGTGATATTCCCCGGTCGCATCGTACAATCACCAAGTTCGATGTGGTCAAATTGGTTGAGCGTATGATCCTGATTAACAACGGAGTGGCTGGCCCGGATGATATTGACCATCTAGGCAATCGACGTGTTAAGACGGTTGGCGAGTTGATCCAGAATAAGCTGCGTGTTGGCATGCGTCGTACCGAGCGCGTGGTTCGAGAGCGCATGTCGATCCGTGAGAGCGAAGGACTAACGCCGATTACGTTAGTTAATATCAGGCCGATTGTTACAGCGATCCGGGAATTCTTTGGATCATCGCAGCTTTCGCAGTTCATGGATCAAACCAATCCTCTGGCTGAATTGACGCATAAGCGTACTCTCTCCGCGCTTGGTCCTGGTGGTTTACGACGTGAGCGAGCCGGGTTTGATGTGCGCGATGTGCATCACAGCCACTACGGAAGAATTTGCCCAATTGAGACACCTGAGGGGCCGAACATCGGCCTTATTGGACGTCTTGCCACGTATGCGAAGGTGAATGAGTATGGCTTCATTGAGACACCATACCGACGAGTCCTGAATGTGTTAACGCCAGATGATCCACGACTGCTGAATCGCTTCATCCGTGAAGACGTGACCAGCGGAAGTAAGGTTGTCGCGGAAGCTGGTGCGTTGGTGGACGAAGACTTGGCGAAGAAACTCGCCAAGGCAAAGATTGAGGAGATCGCAGTTGTTCCATTTGTGACGGAGGAGATTCTGTATCTCTCCGCTGACGAGGAAGATCGCCATACGATTGCGCAGGCCAATGCCCGGCTGGACGACTCTGGCAACTTCACCCGCGACCGTGTATCTGCCCGCGAAAATCAGCGATTTCGCTTTGTCCCCGTGGCTCGCATCGACTTTGTCGATGTCGCACCGCGTCAGATCGTGGGCATTAGCGCTGCGCTCATTCCCTTCCTGGAGCACGATGACGCGAATCGTGCGTTGATGGGATCGAACATGCAGCGCCAGGCAGTGCCTCTGCTTGCGCCTGATGTGCCTATCGTCAGCACGGGAATGGAGCGACTGGCGGCTCGCGACTCTGGGCAGGTGATCACTGCGCAAGAAGAAGGCGAAGTTCTAAGCGTGACCGGTGATCGGATCATGATCCGTAGGCCGGATGGTAGTGAGAAGATCTTCCGTCTCCGCAAATACCAGCGGTCGAACCAGAGCACCAACATCGATCAGCGCCCCGTAGTAATAAAGGGTCAGATTGTCAATCCCGGAGACATTATTGCTGATAGCTCCTCCACGGTGAACGGCGAGTTGGCGCTGGGTCACGATGTTCTGGCTGCCTTCGTGTCTTGGGATGGTGGGAACTATGAAGATGCGATCTTGATTTCGGAGAGGCTGGTACGCGAGGATAAGTTCACCAGCATTCACATCGAGAAGCATGAAATGGAGGCCCGCGACACCAAGCTGGGGCCTGAGGAAATCACCTTTGATATCCC
>JAHEME010000394.1:2670-3989 GCA_024643825.1 Chloroflexota bacterium
AATGTTGGTGAGGATGCCCTGAAAGATCTTGACGAGCGGGGGATCGTCCGCGTCGGCGCAGAAGTCGGCCCGAATGACATCCTGGTTGGCAAGATTACGCCAAAGGGCGAGAAAGAACTTAGCCCGGAAGAAAAACTTCTGCGAGCCATCTTTGGCGAGAAAGCCCGTGAAGTCAAGGATAGTTCCCTGCGGCTTCCTCACGGCGAGCGTGGCAAGGTTGTTGATGTTCGCGTATTCAATCGCGAAGAGCATCGAGACCTGCCTGCTGGCGTGGAGCAAATGGTACGTGTTGCCGTCGCCCAGCGCCGTAAGCTGACCGAAGGCGACAAAATGGCGGGACGACACGGCAACAAGGGTGTCATCTCAAAGGTCGTTCCCATCGAAGATATGCCGTTTCTTGAGGATGGGACACCCGTTGACATCATCTTGAATCCCCTGGGTGTGCCGGGGCGTATGAATATCGGTCAGATTCTGGAGACCCATCTGGGTTGGGCTGCCGATCGTCTGGGATTTCGTGCTGTTACTCCCGTGTTTGATGGTGCGAAGGAAGAGGAGATCGAGGGCGAACTGGCCCGCGCCTGGATGATGGACGAAGCCTGGCGTCGCATTACAGAAGATGCCTGGAAGTGGCTCAAGGAAGCAAGCTATGACTCCGACTATGTAGAAGATGATCGCGAGGCGCGCCGCCTCTATATCGATGCGTGGCTTGGCGCCGATGAGCGTTATGATCGATCGACATTGGCTAGCAATGAAACCTATGCACGTCGGGCGGTTCTTGCGGAGTGGTTACGTGAGGCTGGCACCGTTCCCGAAGATGTCCTCTCCTTTGAGGCGGATACGCGTCCGGTGACGAGCCGTTCCTCCATCGATCAGGGAGCAAGCGCCGTATGCCTGCGGCTTTGGATGACCAAGCACGGAGTCAAAGTCTCCGATGATTGGACACTGGAGCAGTTGAAGGAACATGCGAATGCGGCCCAATACGATCTGGGTCGACCGATGCCCATTGTAGGAAAGCACAACCTCTTTGATGGCCGCACCGGAGAGAAGTTTGACAGGCCAGTAACCGTCGGTGTCATCCATATGCTCAAGCTGTCGCATCTCGTGGAAGATAAGGTTCATGCACGGTCAACCGGGCCATACTCTCTGGTAACTCAGCAGCCGCTGGGGGGAAAGGCCCAATTCGGCGGACAGCGTTTCGGCGAGATGGAAGTGTGGGCGCTGGAAGCATACGGTGCAGCTCATACGCTTCAGGAAATGCTGACCGTCAAGAGCGATGATGTCCAGGGTCGTGTCCGCACCTATGAAGCTATCGTCAAAGG
>JAHEME010000395.1 GCA_024643825.1 Chloroflexota bacterium
ATGGCACAATTTGCTGCCGCACTTGATCAGGGAACGACAAGCACGCGCTTCATGATTTTTGATCATGGGGGGCGGGTGATCGGCTCTCACCAGTTAGAACATCAGCAGATTTACCCCCAACCAGGATGGGTCGAACACGATCCGCTGGAAATCTGGGAGCGCACGCAGGAAGTAATCGTTGAGGCGCTGCGGAAAGCCGCGATGACTGCCAGTGATCTGGCTGCCATCGGGATTACGAATCAGCGGGAAACGACCGTGGTCTGGGATCGTAAGACGGGGAAGCCCTATGCCAATGCCCTGGTCTGGCAGGATACACGCACGGACACGCTGATCGGGGAACTGGCCCGTGAGGGCGGGCAAGATCGCTTCCGAGCAACGACAGGGCTGCCACTGGCGACGTACTTCTCTGGCCCCAAGATTCGCTGGCTACTTGATCATGTCGATGGCTTACGGCAGGCCGCCGAACGCGGCGACGCGATCTTCGGGAATATCGATACCTGGATGCTGTGGAACCTGACCGGCGGCATAGATGGCGGGGTGCACATCACGGATGTGACCAACGCCAGCCGCACCCAGTTGATGAACCTACACACGGTGGCATGGGATGATGCGATCCTCGAAGCACTGGATATTCCGCGCTTGATGCTGCCGGAGATTCGCCCGTCCAGTGATCCGCGTTTGTACGGGGTCACTCGGTCAGAGGGACCACTGAGGGGAGAAGTGCCCCTCTGTGGAATCCTCGGCGATCAGCAGGCCGCGCTCTACGGACAAACGTGCTACAGTCCAGGCGAAGCCAAGAACACCTATGGAACGGGCTGCTTCATGCTGATGAACACAGGCACTACGCCCGTTCCTTCTACGAGCGGTCTGCTTACCACGCTGGCGTATCAGATTGGGGATCAGGCTCCAGTCTATGCGCTGGAAGGCTCGATTGCCATCACAGGCGCGCTGGTGCAATGGCTGCGCGATAATCTGGGGCTGATCGAGCAGTCGAGCGATATTGAGGGATTAGCTGCTAGTGTTGAAGACAACGGCGGTGTGTACTTTGTGCCTGCATTCTCTGGGTTATACGCCCCCTACTGGCGCAGCGATGCGCGCGGCGTGATCGCCGGGCTGACACGCTATGCTAATAAAGGCCATATCGCGCGGGCGGCGCTGGAAGCCACCGCGTACCAGACTCGTGAAGTGCTCGATGCGATGGAGAAGGATTCGGGTGTGCATCTTTCCAGCCTGAAAGTGGACGGCGGAATGGTACATAACGAGCTTCTGATGCAGTTTCAGGCTGATATTCTCGGTGTAGAGGTGATCCGCCCCACCGTCGCGGAAACGACTTCGCTGGGTGCGGCCTATGCCGCTGGCCTTGCCGTCGGGTTCTGGGAGAATGAAGAGGCACTGCGCGAGAACTGGGGCATTGAAAAAACATGGCAGCCCAGCATGGATGACAGCGCACGATCTGCACTCTACAAGAACTGGCTCAAAGCCGTGCAGCGAACCTTTGACTGGGTTGCATAGCCATCTATTCTGAAGAACTATCATCGGATAAGGTCTCACTATGAATAGGCAGTCCACGCTGGATGCTGTGCGTGCCAATCCCAGAGTCAGCGTTCTGATTGTCGGCGGCGGGATCAACGGGATCGGGACATTTCGCGATCTGGCCTTGCAGGGTGTTGACGTTTTGCTGGTCGAGCGGGGCGATTTTTGCTCCGGGGCAAGCGCAGCATCTTCGCACATGGTGCATGGCGGGATTCGGTATCTGGAGAACGGCGAGTTCCGGCTGGTCAACGAGGCGCTGCATGAACGCAACCGCCTGTTGCTGAACGCGCCGCACTACGTCAAACCCCTGCCCACCACGATTCCGATCTTCAAACGCTTCTCCGGTCTGCTCAATGCGCCGCTGAAGTTCCTCCGCTTGCTGGACAAGCCAGTTGAACGCGGTTCGCTGGTGATCAAGATCGGGCTGATGCTGTATGATGGCTATACCCGTGATTTTCGGGTGATGCCGACGCATCGCTTTCGGGGGCGGAGCGAATCCCTCGCGGCTTACCCTGACCTCAATCCTTCGATTCTCTACACGGCTACCTATTATGATGCGTGGATGCCTGTCCCGGAACGTCTGTGTCTGGAACTGGTACTTGATGCGGAACAGGCGAATGAGAAGGCACGCGCGCTGAATTATGTCTCACTGACCGGGACGGACGGGAACACCGTCACGCTGCGCGACGAGATGACGGGGGAAGTGTTCTCTGTGCAGCCGCAAGTTGTGGTCAATGCCGCTGGCCCCTGGATTGACAACGCCAATAGCGCGTTCGGACAGGATACACGCTTCATAGGGGGAACAAAGGGATCCCATCTCGTGCTGGATCATCCCCAACTGCGAGCTGCAATTGGCGATCAGGAGTTCTTCTTTGAGAACAACGATGGGCGCATCGTGCTAATCCTGCCATATCTGGATCGGGTGCTGGTTGGGACGTCGGATATTCCTATCGAGAACGCGGATGATGCCCGCGTGACCGAGGAAGAGATCGATTACTTTCTCGGCATGATCCGTAAGGTGTTTCCAGAAGTGCGCGTCCAACGATCAGACATCGTGTTTGGCTTCACCGGGGTGCGCCCTCTGCCCGCGAGCGATGCTTCCACCGCCGGGCAGATCAGCCGCGATCATAGCCTTCGGATCACAGAAGCGACAGAAGAACGTCCTTTCCCAATCTACAGCATGGTTGGCGGCAAGTGGACGTCGTTCCGTGCGTTTGCGGAAGAATCCAGCGATAGTGTTCTTGCAGCTTTGAAACAGCCGCGCATAACCGATACACGGAAGACGGCTATCGGGGGTGGGCGCGACTACCCGGATTCGGATGAGGCACGGAAGGCGTTGATCACATCCCTGCATCACCGAGTGGAGTTGCCCCAAGAAAGGGTGGGAATACTATTTGACCGCTACGGGACGCGTGCAAAGGAGATAGCGATCTATATAGGCGAGGGGGAAGATCAGCCCCTGACTCATGCCCCGGACTACTCGCAGCGCGAGATCGCCTTCCTTGCGACGCAGGAAAAGGTCACCCGGCTGGCGGATATTGTGCTGCGCCGCACCTTGTTGGCGATGCAGGGACGTGCTTCTGAGCCGCTGATCGAGGAGCTATCGACTATTACGGGGGAGGCCCTGGGCTGGTCGAAGGATCGATGCCAGGAAGAAGTAAATCACACCATCCAACTGATGCGCGATCAGTACCTGACTACACTGCCGGAAGCGTGAGGCGAACATCATGCCACATCAAGGTCAAACCGGGATTGTCGTAGAGAGTGAAGGCTATCGGCTTCTTGGGTCGCTGTTTCTAGCCCCGGATGATTCTTCCAAGCCAACGGCAGTGATCCTTCATGGGATGCCGGGGATCGAGCAGAATGTCGATCTGGCGCACGCGCTGCGCTCCAATGGCTGGAACAGCGTAATCTTTCACCCGCGCGGAAGCTGGGGGAGTGAGGGAGCGTACTGGCTGAAGAGTCACCCAGGTGATACGCGGGCTGTGCTGGATGCTCTGAGCAGTGGGATGTATCCGCAGGTTGACCTTGCGCGACTCGTGCTGATCGGTCACAGCATGGGTGGATGGGCGGCGATCCTGACTGCCGCGCAGGATGAGCGTGTGCGCGGGGTAGCAGTCTATGGGGCGGTATGTATTCCAGGGGAACTCCCCTGGGGGCGGGACATTGGCGAAGAAGAGTTCACCCCCTGGCTGACAGGCATCACCCCGGAGATGTTCGAGGATCAGTGGAAGCTGATCGGGGTAGACGCATATACACCTGTGAAGCAGGTCTCGAAGATTGCGCCTCGGCCTGTGCTGATCCTTCATGCCGAACCAGATGATGTAGTTCCGGTGTCACAGGCACAGGCGTTGTATGAACATGCAGGAGAGCCACAAAGGATCATCCTCCACCCGGATGCGAACCACTCATTTACGTGGCATCGCGCGTGGCTGATCGAGCATCTTCTAG
>JAHEME010000396.1 GCA_024643825.1 Chloroflexota bacterium
ATGTAGTAGTTGTTTTCTTCGACGCTCTTGTACCCATCCACAATCGGCGGGTCGGTCACAGGCTTCGATGCGTCGTGAACCGCGATGAAGATGTCGCCCGCTGTCACCCCAACCGGGAAGGTTGCCTGGGAAAACGAGAGATTATCCCCAATCAGGGTCCCATTGATGTAAATATCCACAGCAGGGGAGTCGGGAGAGAAATTTCCAACCATCACGTAGGCCGTACCCGCCGGGGTCGCATCCTGGGCCATGACAACCAGCACAGGGATAGCGGTCAGCGCCACGAGAATGGCGATAACCCAGAGAGCGGTCTGGAGCTTCTTTGGCATGATGTACGCTCCTTGAGGAGAAACCAATCGGCTGAACCAATCACAGGTATTCAATTTCATCTCCATAATAGCACAGGTTTCTATTCCATGAAATTACACTCTGGTACTTTCTTGCCAGCACATTGTCACCAATCACCAGAAAACCGGGGTGGCAAGCGGAACAGATGCCCTTTATACTCGGCAACATGAAGCGACTTCGGCTGAAACCTTACATTGATCAAAAAGAGAAATGGCCCAACAAAGGCCAGGTCATCCTCGCGCAATACGATGACGAGACCGTCGTCGTGTATCAGGCGTACTCTCGTGCGATTGGACGGCACGCGGTGGAGCAGCAGGCGCTTGGCGGGCCGGGGTTCCGCTTCGACCGCATGACGTGGATCAAAACGAACTTCCTGTGGATGATGCATCGCTCCGAATG
Organism: Chloroflexota bacterium; assembly: GCA_024643825.1. Lineage (GTDB taxonomy): Bacteria > Chloroflexota > Anaerolineae > Aggregatilineales > UBA3940 > JAHEME01. The sequence continues at coordinate 748 of JAHEME010000396.1, forward strand.
GGGCACAGCCACCGATCAGAAATCTGTGCTGGCGATCTGGCTGGCGCGCCCCTTCTTCGATGCGCTGCTCGCCGCCGCTGTTCCCAGCCGCTTCCACCCGGATCAGTTTCCCTCAGAGACCGCCTGGAAAACTGCCGTCGAAGAGTCGGAAGTCCGTATTCAGTGGGACCCGGACTACACCCCCGGCGACCGCAAGCTCGACCGCCGCGCATTGCAAATCGGGCTGCGAGAAAACGTGCTCAACCGCTTCGCCAGCAAAGAGGCCATCGTGCAGATCGAGGATATTCGCGACTTCGTCGCAGAGCAGGCCTCCTACCTCAAAACCCCCGATTTGCTGTTCACCCCCTCGGAGCGCATCTACCCGGTCAGAGACCCGGAGGTAGCGGCGCGATTAGGGCTGGATAAGAGCGTCCCTACATGATCGCAGCCGACTTCAGTGCACCGCCCGACCCGGAGTGGAACCGCTATGTACTGCCGGGCAGCGGCCTGATCCCCTCCGGCAAGAGTTGGCGGTTTGTCGTCGAGCAGACCCCACGCCATCAGTACACCGACGCGCAGATCGATGATTACGCGGGCATACCACGCAAGTCCTTCCACTGGCAAGCCCCGTTGAGTCTGACCGTCCGAGCACGATTTTCACACGAGGTGGGCGCGCTGCAAGGGACAGCCGGGTTCGGCTTCTGGAACGATCCGTTTGCCATGTCCGGCAAACGCATTCCTGCCTTGCCTCGTGTAGTGTGGTTCTTCTACGCCTCGCCCGACTCCAACATGAAGCTGGATGCACAGACTCCGGGGCATGGCTGGAAGGCCGCCACCCTCGACGCAATCCGCCCCGCGTTCTTCGCGCTGGCTCCCCTGACCCCATTCGCTGTGCCCCTGATGAACATCAGGCCCCTCTACCGAGCGCTGTGGCCGCTGGGGCAGAAGGCCATCGCCGTGCGCGAAGCGCAGATCGACGCGCCAATGACGGACTGGCACACCTATCATCTGGAATGGGGCCTGCGCCGAACGCGCTTTACAGTGGATGACCAACCCGTGCTGGAAGACGCGCCATCCCCGCGAGGACGGCTGGGATTCGTGATGTGGTTGGACAACCAGGCCATGACGATCACCCCCTGGGGTCAGATCGGCTGGCGTACGATCCCTGTCACTGAGCCGCAATGGATGGAGATCGACGAACTCCGCATTGCACCGGGGTAGAGTCTTCCCTTCTCGTTTTCTTCTCAGCCCACGAAAAAGCCCGTGACATAAAATCACGGGCAAGTGTTTAACAGGTCACTCATTCTCGGCAGTTGATTCTACGGCTGCCACACGGCTTCGCTCTCGTCATCTGTCGTCAGCGTGACCGCTTCCTGCCCGGCTCCGTCGGCATCCATCACCCACAGATCGCCGTTGCCCTGCCGCTTGGAGATGAACAGAATCTTCGCGCCGTCTGGCGACCAGCCCGGAGCCAGATCAGCCGCCAGATCGGTTGTGAGCTGAGTCACCTCACTCCCATCCGCGTTCATGATCCAAATGTCGGGATTCCCGCGCGCCTCCGATACATACACGATCTGGCTGCCATCGGGAGACCAGATCGGGCTGTAATCGGTCACGATGTTCTCCGTCAATCGCGCCTGGTCGCGTCCATCGGCTGACATGACGTAGATGTCGTTCCCGCCCTTCTCGTTGGAAACGTAGACAATCGACGCTCCATCCGGCGACCAGTTCGGGCTGCGCTCCGCCGACCCTCCGAAGGTGATCCGATGTACATCGCTGCCATCCGCATTCATGATGTAGATGTCATACGTTCCTTCGCGATCCGAGGCAAAAACGATCTGCGACCCATCCGGCGACCACGCTGGCTCCGTATCATTGAACGCCCCATCGGTGAGCATCTGAACGTCACCGCTGCCATCGGCATTGACGAGGTAGATAGTCGATTTACCGCTCGGCCCTTCGCCCCGAAATACGATCTGTTTGCCATCCGGCGACCAGCGCGGCCCCCGGTTGTTGTACCCGGTTTCAGTGATCATCGTGCGATCCGAGCCATCGGGCCGCCCATCCACTGGCATCAGCCATAAATTGGCAGAGGTCCCAGGGCCAGCCACCAGCGCGATCCATTGCCCGCCGGGAGGCGGGGTCTCGGTCGGTGTGGGTGGGACTTCGGTTTCCGTGGCCGTTGGCTCTGGTGTTTCCGTTGGCGCAGGCGTATTCGTCGCGGCTTCTTCCGTAGGCGTATTCGTAGCCTCTGGCACAGCAGCGACTTGCCCCCCACCTCGACCAAACATCAGGATTCCCCCGACAACCAGCGCCAGCAAAATCACGCCACCCACAATCAGTGCAGGGATTGGAATTCCCTTGCGATCTTTCTCTTGGGGTGGTTTGTCTGCGGGCGATGTCGCAGGAATCGGCGCCGAAGATGGCGGGCCGCCGGGCGGAACCGCTGATCCGACCCCGGCTGCCTGCGTACCTGCTGCGGGGGATTCAACTTTAATAGGAGCGACATCTTTGACCGTAGCCTCCACGCTGGCAGATGCGGCGGGGCTATCGGTGACAGTCTTTGCTTCCGGCTGTTGCGAGAGCACTTCGCTGCGGTTTAACTGCCCGGTCGTGCGGATCAGGTCTTCTACGTCCATCTCCGTACTGGCGAGCTTCAACAGTTCGTTATCAAGGTCGCCCGCTTTTTGATAGCGTTCGTCACGATCTTTTGCCAGCGCCTTCGTCACCAGCGGCTCAATTTGCGGCGGCAGCCCCTGCGCCTTATCGAGAATATGGGGGATGTCGTCATAGACATGCTTGAAGGCCACTGCCAGCGGCGTCGCGGCGTCATACGGAGTTTCACCACTGAGCATCTCATACAGCATGATGCCCAGCGCATAGATGTCGCTGCGACCATCCAGCGTTACCTCGCCGACAACCTGCTCTGGACTCATGTAATGCGGCGTCCCGAACAGCGTCCCGGTGCCCGTCATCGAGGACGCTTCCTGAATCACCTTGACGATGCCGAAATCCGAGAGAAAAGCGTTGCCGTACTGGTCAAATAGAACGTTCCCCGGTTTAAGGTCGCGGTGAACGATCCCCATCTCATGCGCCCGGTCGAGCGCAGTCGCCACCCGATGCACCACGATAGCCGCGTCGCCCAACGACATCGGGCCTTCAGCCAGCTTTTCGGAGAGCGACCCGCCGGACATAAAGCGCATCACCAGAAACGGATCCCCGTCGTCCTCGCCGAAGTCATACACCGGGACAATC
>JAHEME010000397.1 GCA_024643825.1 Chloroflexota bacterium
CGCTCTCGCCCGCGATTCGAAGCCGCTGGCCCTGCCCATCGAGCGCAAGGTCGAGACGCTTCAAGAGAAGTTCTAACCGCGCCCCATCGCCCTGCTGGACGGGCGGGGCGGCGGGCGCTGCCGCCAGAACGCTAGCGGATGGTATTGCCAGAATGCCGAACCCGATCAGGGCACTGATGGCGATCCGCGCCCCTGATCGTTGTACCTTGGCAAAAAACTTTTGTACCATCGTTTTCCTCCGGTAAAAGATTGAAATCATACCGACAGTATCGCCAGCATAGATTGTATTGCTATTATGCATTTGTAAAAAGAGTGCAAAATGCAGCATTTGGCATTTGCTGCCATCCGAGCGATGAAATCGCCCGGCTACTCGCATCCTCGCTGCGCTCGGCGGCGTGAAAAGGGGCTGGCAGCCCCTTATGAAAGCGATATTCGCACTCTACTCCGGCAGAAGGGCTGCGGGATTCTGACTGGCACTGTCTAACTACAATTGCCCTGATGCAGTTGCGATGTGGCTGGCTCTTTCTTACACTAGAGGCCGACCTCTCATCACAAGGAGCAACCTGATGGAAAAGACCGATGTCTCAACCGATCAAGCACCTGCCGCTATCGGCCCCTACTCACAGGGGATCGTGGCAGGTCATTTTGTGTTCTGTGCGGGGCAGGCGGGGGTAGACCCGGCGACGCGCAAGCTGGTGGAAGGGGATGTGCAGGTACAGACCCGTCGCGTGCTCGACAATCTCAAAGCTGTGCTGGAAGCGGCAGGAACCGATCTGGATCACGTGGTCAAGACGACGGTGTTTCTGGCAGACATGGCGGATTTTCAGGCCATGAACGCCGTGTATGCAGAATACTTCCCTGGAACTCCCCCGGCTCGATCCACCGTCGCCGCCAAGGCGCTCCCTCTCGCCGCGCTGGTCGAGATTGAGTGTATCGCCGTAAAGCCCTAACTGACGATTTTCTGCGACTAACTTGCAGTGACTGGATGATTCGCCCTGGGAGGGGAATAGCAATGATGCGACAGAAAGCAAGCCGAAGCGTACTGGTGATCGCTGCCGCTGTGAGTCTGTTGATTTTGATTGGCTGCGGCACGCGTGACAAAAGCTCAAGCTCCGGCGGGCCGATCACAATCAACATATTCCAGCCCTATGAGACCGAAGACCCGGTTGATTTCAGCGACTTCGGGCTGGGCGGCGGGAACAACCTGCGAGGGGCAGCAGGGGCCAGCGCCGAGGTTTCGTCTGACGATGCCGGGACAGCGGCTGACCTGATCAATATCCAACGATGTGAAGCAGGCCTGACCCCAGTCTCAGTGAATGCCAAGCTCAATGAGGCGGCGGCGTTCCATGCCCTGAATATGGCGCAGCGCGACTTTCTGGATCACCAGGACACGGTCGATAACACCAGCCCGGATCAGCGTGTGAGCGCGGCTGGCTACCATGCGACAACCGTTGGGGAACTGATCGCAGGGGGCGGGAGCACGTTTGGCGATGTGTTCGCAAGCTGGTGGAACTCGGCGGACACGCACTCAACGTTGTTGGGGGCCGACTACCGCGAAATCGGGCTGGGGCATGCACAGACATCGGGCGCGACGTACAGCGATAGCTGGGTGCTGGTGCTGGCTGCCCCCGACGAAGCCGCCGGAGAATCTGCGGCAGCGGCGGTCTCGTGCGAGTGATGCAGGGCGATCTGTCATAGGTCAATCCCGATACCTGTCACTGGAAAGGGACAGGCATGGTGACTATGCTACAGGTGAAAGAGATTGCGACGATCTGTGGGATTTCTCCCTCCCCGATGCGCCGATTCTTTTACGTGATTGGCTCCTCTTGCGGTCAGGAAATTACGGCTCCCTGAGTGCAAGAACGTAGTTCCTCTCTTCTATAGCGCCTGCGCAGATTCACTCTGTGCAGGCTGCTATGGGTTGCCCAGTGACGAATGTCATGCTCAGACCATGACGAGTATCACTGGTGTTAGGATTCTATGTGCCCTACGATGAAGTTAACAGGCACCAAAGGCTGAGGAACTGTGGCAGTGCCGGACAATTGCATATCCTGTGTTGAATCGTCAGGGGACGCCTGACATAGATGCAGCGCAGGCGACGGTCAGAATCCCGTTTCCACAGCCTTGACGCAGCCCCTACCACCTTGCAGCTAAGCGTGGTAGGGGCTTTCCATTTCCCTCACCCCCCAGTCCGAGCGATGAAATCGCCCGGCTATTCGCATCCTCGCTGCGCTCGGCTGCGCCAGAAAAAGGGCCTTTCGGCCCTTCGGAACACAGGGGCGGAAACTGCCTTCAATATCCATTGGATGCGATCAGGCGACGGAGGGGCGGCCTGGAGCAGCGGCCTCCCATACGGCATCTATCGTCCAGACCAGATCGATCATGCGCTGGGGAGGGCCGATCATCAGCAGCCAGTGATCGCCGGAGTCATCCACCCAGATACGCCCAATGCTTGTCACCGAACGCCAATCTCCTTCCCAGCGGACGCACAGCGGGGTGATCGCCCCGCCGACTTCCACGCGAATCTCGACATCGACTGGCTGGTAGTTCATGGTTGGGCCTCCGCCCACTCGATCAGCAGGTTCAGGGCCGCCTCGACGGAGCGTTCCCGGTTCCCTGCGCGGTCGGACCCCCACACGAATCGTTCGGCGCGGTCGCCGTGCGCGTCGCTGAGACCGATCCACGTCAGGCCTACGGGCTTTTCCGGCGTGCCGCCATCCGGCCCGGCAATGCCGGTGACGCTGACCGCTACATCCGCGCCCAGACGTTCGCGCGCGCCGCGTGCCATCTGACGAGCGACTTCTTCGCTGACTGCGCCGACCTGTTCCAGCACCTCATGGGAAACACCGAGCAGGTGTTCTTTGGCTTCATTGGAGTAGCTGACGACTCCACCCAATAGGATAGCAGACGAGCCGGGGACATCGGTGATGCGGCCTGCCACCAACCCGCCTGTACAGGATTCGGCGGTGGCGATGGTCAGACTCTTGCGGGTGAATAGTTCCTTAAGCGTCTCTTCGGGTTTCATGGGGTAATGTCGATCTCCCAGATCACGATGGAATCTCCCAGCGGTGCGCCATCCAGCGCAAAAACGGGGAGGCGCTGACCCTCCAATGGAAGGTACAGGCCGAGTTCAATGGTGTAGTGACCGGGTGGAATATCCGCCTGGATGGGGACAAGGTAATCATCGGCGATGGTTTCGCCGGGACGCCAGGAGGTGGTTGGACGTTCGGCATTGCGCGGCTCCTGATCCTGCTGACCCCAGATATTGCTGTTGTCGGTGGGATCGTAGGCCGCGCCGATTACATGCAGAAATACCTTGTATCGCTTCGGGATCACGCTTGCGGTTTGCCAGTACAAGGTGATCGGCAGACCCTCGCCGGGATGCCAGGTGGTCTGATCCGGTACGTCAATGGCTGTGAGGGTGATCGCATCGCCAAAGCGGACGTTCCCCTGCTGTGCATGCGGGGGGATGACCGCGTATTCGAGTGGTTGACCGGGCCGGGCGCGAACGTGCACCTTCTGAAGCGGAACCCACGTCATTCCCGCCGCAAAGACGATCTGCACGTCCTGATCGGAGAGGCCGGGCGGGATGAACACTTCCACGGGTAGGAAGCGGTTGGCCTCCCCAGAGGCGTCCAATTCGACGGGCTGCGAAAAGACCTCCGTGCCATCGGAGGCGATGCCTTTCAACGCCACAGGCCATGTGCCTTTCACGCCCTTGTCGATCTGCCAGCCCACCCCCACGACCAGCAGATCGCCGGAATACACTTGCGGCACGGGCTGGGTGAACCCGACGAGGCGCACGCCGTCGGCAATCGGCGCGGCGGGGATGGTCTGGAAGATCGTCGGCCACTGTTTGACATTGTTCATCGCCGGGGGCAGCGCGCGCGCTTCGTTGAAGGCGAAGAACCATAGATCGCCTTCGGGGAAGGAATAGTGCCGTTTGGCAAAGGCGTGATCTTTGGCCCAC
>JAHEME010000398.1 GCA_024643825.1 Chloroflexota bacterium
ACTGGTGGCGATGCCGGAAGTCCAGGCAGCCAGCGGGATGCTTCAGGGCATTGTGCAGACGGGCGATCAGCCCTACTTCTTTGTGTTTGGCTACCCAGCGGACAGCTTCGTCCTGGGTCGTTTTCAAGTAGTGGAGGGAGTCGATCTCTACAGCCGCGAAGCGGATCAACAGCGCGGCAAGCCGCTGATCATCGGCTCTGCCGGTGCGGAGGCTCTCCACAAGACCGTCGGCGATACGGTGCAGCTTACCGGGACGACCTTCCGCGTCGTCGGCATTTACGAGACGGGCGACGCCTTTGAAGAAGGCGGCTGCGTGATCCGCCTCTCCGATGCCCAGGAACTTCTCGGCTTACAGCGCAAAGTCAGCATGATTTCTATTCAATTGAAGCAGGGGGCCGACCGCGAACGTCTGAAGCAGCGCGTCGAGCGCCTGTGGCCCGACCTCAGCCTGACGACCAGCGAAGACCTCGCCGACCGCCAGATCATGGGCGAATCGTTCCAGGGGATGGCGCTGGGCGTTGCGGGTCTTTCGATTCTGATCGGCGGCGTGGGCATGATGAACGCGCAGTTGATGGCCGTCTTCGAGCGCACGCGTGAGATCGGCGTGCTGCGGGCGGTGGGCTGGTCGCGCCTGCGCGTATTGCGCATGATCCTCGCAGAATCAATAGTGGTGGGCTTGCTGGGAGGAATTCTCGGCGTATTCCTTGCGTGGTTGATTCTGACCGGAGCCGGGGCTGCGCTGGCTCCCTATGGGGTCACCAATGCGTCTGCCATCAGTCCGGCGTTGCTGATCGAGGCGCTTGTGGTCGTGCTGACTCTCGGTTTGTTCGGCGGCATGTACCCCGCGTGGCGGGCCTCGACTCTGGAACCCGTCGAAGCATTGCGCTACGAAGGCGGCAGCGGCGGCGGCAATGTGCAGCGGCTCCCGGTGGGCGGCATGGCGGCGCAGAGCCTCTGGCGGCGGCGCGCTCGCACTCTGCTGACGGTGGGCGGCATCGCCATCACGGTCGGATCAATCATGGCGTTGGATGGCATCGTGCAGGGGCTGGTTGCCTCGATGAACAATATGCTCGGCGGCGCAGAGATTGTCTTACGTCAGGCAGATGCCTCTGATCTCGGCTACGCCTTCCTCGATCAGCGCATTGGAGACCGCGCCTCCGCGCTGCCCGAAGTCAAGGATGTCTCCGGCCTGCTGTTTACCGCTGTGACCTTTCCCCAGACAGGCTACTTCATTATTCAGGGCTACAGCCCGCATGAAGCGGGCCTTCGGCGTTTCAACGTGGTGGAAGGCGATTACCTGGATAACAACCGCCAGATCATGCTCGGACGCCGTGTCGCCGATGCCCTGCATCTGGGCGTGGGGGATAGCATCACGGTGGGGGCCAGCCGTTTCCGTATCGTCGGCATCTTTGAATCCAGTGTTAGCTGGGAGGAACTCGGCGGTGTGGTCTCCCTGCGCGACGCGCAATCAATGGCCGAACGACCCGGCAAGGTCACGCTGTTCATGGTGAATCTACAGAATCCAGCGCAGGCGCGGATGATGGTCGAAAAACTAAATGCCCTCTTCCCAGAGGTCTACGCCTCACTGGGTGGGGAGTTCGCTGACAACCTCGACGAGATGAAGGTCACCAACGCCATGCTAGGCGCGATCTCAGTGATGGCGGTGGCGGTTGGCGGCATCGGCATGATGAACACCATGCTCATGGCCGTGCTCGAACGCACCCGCGAGATCGGTGTGATGCGCGCGCTGGGCTGGCGTCGCCGCAGAATCCTGGGTCTGATCCTCAATGAGGCGCTGCTGCTGGGCGTTCTCGGCGGCGTGCTGGGAATCAGCCTCGCTTTTGCGCTGTCCTGGCTGGTGACGAAAGTCCCGTATGGGGAGATGATGGAGCCGCTGTGGACATCCGGCGTATTCATCCGGGCGCTGGCGCTGGCACTCTCGCTAGGCGTGATCGCCGGGTTGTATCCGGCGCTGCGTGCTACGCGCCTCCAGCCCGTCGAAGCACTGCGCTACGAATAACCTCCGGCGGTGTGCTGCCGGTTCTCAAGGAGGGTTTGTTATGACGACGATCACTTCCAATCAACAGTCCCCTGCAAATCCCGATCTCTCTCGGAAGATCACACGCCGTATTGTACAGGTATTTCTGGTTGTCCTGATTCAAGCGGCGGTGCTGTTCCTGCTCTCATGGGATTTTCGCTGGCTCGGAGCATGGTTCTACATGGGGATCTATCTTGGGATGCTGGTGGTTAACGCCTTCATCCTGCTGCGCCGCTCTCCGGAGATGGTAGCCGAGCGCGCGCAGGTGGGTGAGGGGGCCAAAGGCTGGGATAAGATCATTGGCACGATCATGATGATGTTCGGCTCGCTGGGTATGCTGGTGATCTCTGCGCTGGATCGGCGCTTCGGCTGGTCGCCATCACTGGGTCTGGGCGTGCAGATCGCCGGGGCCGCACTGTATGTACTGGGCTTCGTTTGGTTCATGTGGGCGATGGCCTCCAACCGTTTCTTTTCGACCATCGTGCGCATTCAGAAAGATCGGGGGCATACGGTGGAAACGGGCGGCCCGTATCGTTTTGTGCGCCACCCCGCCTATGCTTCGATGCTGTGGTCGTCGCTGGGAACCGTGCTGCTGCTCGGATCGCTGTGGGCGCTGATTCCGCTGGGCGTGTTCATCACGCTGAACGTGGTGCGCACCGCCCTCGAAGATCGCACCCTGCGTACTGAGTTACCTGGCTACGAAGCCTACGCACAGCGCGTGCGCTATCGTCTGCTGCCCGGCGTCTGGTAATCCCTGGGTGATCCCCATAAGGCCGTTTTGCCCCCCTCTCCGGTACGGAGAGGGGCCGGGGGTGAGGTAGCCCCCAATCGAAGAATACACACGAAAGCAATCACATCAATGAACACACCGAACTGGCTGGTAGAAACTGAAAACCTGACTCGCATCTATGGCGACGGACACGAGATTCGCGCCCTCGATGGCGTGACTCTGCGCATCGCGCATGGCGAACTCGTCACCATCATGGGGCCGAGCGGCAGCGGCAAGAGTACGCTGCTGAACATGGTCGGCGCACTGGATCAACCCACCAGCGGAACTGTCAAAGTCGATGGGCATGACCTCTCCACCCTGCGCGACGTGGATTCCTTCCGCGCGCATACGGTGGGATTCGTCTTTCAGCTTCACAACCTGCTGCCGACGCTCACTGCGCGTGAGAACCTCGAAGTTCCCATGATGGGCCACGCCGGGCCGGGCGCGCGCCGCAAGCGTGCCACCGAACTGCTTGAAATAGTCGGGCTTGGCGACCGCATGAACCACCTCCCCAACCAGCTATCCGGCGGGCAGCGTCAGCGAGTGGCCGTTGCCCGTGCACTGGCGAATAACCCGTCGCTCGTGCTCGCCGACGAGCCGACGGGCAGCCTCGATTCCGTCGCCGGGCGCGAACTCATGATGCTCCTGCGCCAGTTGAACATGGATCACGGCACGACGTTCATGGTCGTGACGCACGACTCCAGTGTTGCGCGGCAGACAAATCGCGTGGTGGTGATGGGCGATGGCAAGATCGTGCGCGAGGACATCATCGGCTCCCCGCTGGAAGAAGACCTCAAGCAGTGGGCACACTCCGGTCTGGGGCGACGAATCCTCAACGATGATCTGAGTGACATCGCCGGATTCATCGAGTCCAAGCAGCAGTTGGAAGCGGTCAAGCGGCTGCTTTTCGAGCACGACCGGACGGAACTTCCGCCCACGGTCATTGACCGGACCAGGAAGAAACCATGAGCACACCGACTTCCGCTCTGCCATCGCAAAGACCGAACGGCTCTGTGTGGTTGTCGGTTCTCTGCGCCGCTACCGTCGCACTGAGTTGGCTGCTTGTCCCCTTGCTTCCACTACTCGTGGCGGGGCAGTTCGATTGGGTGATGGGCTATATCTATGGTGGAGTGCTGCTTGCCTCTGCGCTCGCTGGGCGA
>JAHEME010000399.1 GCA_024643825.1 Chloroflexota bacterium
AGTACCGCCTACACACAATTCCCTGGCGATGCTGGTGACGCTGTCGCTGTTCGGCAGATAGGCGATAGTACGTTATGGGTCTATCCTGAAACACTCCCAAGAGTGTATGCTGCCCAATACACGCTTATCGTGCAGTCAGATGAGGAGGCGCTGAAACTGCTTGCGAACAGCCCCCTTGACCTCCTGCAAAGCACGGCTATTCTTACGCTTACTGACTCGGCTTTGGAACCACCTGACTACTCCTATACTTATCTGGATGCATCAACCGACATTGTTTCTTACAGTCCCAACGAACTTACGATTCGGAGCGACACGGATCGTTCAGCATTGGTCGTGCTCAACGATATGTACTATCCAGGTTGGCAGGCGTGGGTCGATGGGGCCGAAGCGCCTATCTGGAAAACCAACTATACCTTTCGTGGCGTGGTGGTACCAGAGGGACGGCACGAGATTCGGATGGAATATCACCCGCGCAGTTTCCAGATCGGACTGGCGATTAGTATTACCACACTCGCCATAATGATTGTGCTTACATTGTTGTTTGCAATTCGTGATTTCAGAGGCGGGAAGAAAGTCGCGCACATGGTGGAGGAAGAACGTGGAAGCTGAAGCAAGTTCACAGACAACAGGCCCGAAGCAGAATGGGGCGCTTGATCGCATCCTACAGTGGCAGGGATGGCAATCCACCGATCTGCTTCCCCTGCTCGGCTATGCCGCCCTCACAGCACTGATGACCTACCCCCTGATCTTCCACCTGGGGGGAAGCCTGGTCGGGGGTCGTGACATCGATACATGGATGAAACTATGGGATAACTGGTGGTTCGAGCAGGTCGTGTTCCACGGGCAGAGAGCCTACTTCTCCCCGTATATGTTTCACCCGATTGGCGCTGATCTGCGATTCCACAGCATTGGCTGGGTGATTGCGGCCCTGTCATGGCTGTTTTCGTTGGTGCTGGGACGTGTGGGTGGTTACAACGCTGTCACCCTGTTGACGACCCTCTCGTGTAGTTACTGTGCCTATCGACTCATCGATCACATCTTCCAGCATAAAGGAGCGGCCTGGTTAGGAGGAGTCATATTTGCGTTTTTCCCCAATGGATTCGCCGCCAGTGGATCCTGGCCAGATTTTTCCAATCTGGAATGGGTTCCGCTGCTCGTGCTTCTCTTGCTGCTCTTGACCGAAACGAAGCAGATTCGCTACGCAATCTTATCCGGGATTGTGATGGCACTCGCTACCTGGACAAGTTTGTACGTGATGGTGATAGCCGGGTTGACCGCTGGAATTGTGATTCTCGTATGGCTGGTTTCTGACCGTAACTGGCGGGATCGCGGGACTCTGCTGCGTGTGCTGCTGTTCGGAATACTTGCCCTCTCACTCAGTGCGCCGCGCCTGGCCCCAATTTTCGGGGAAGGGTCAGGAGAACTCGAAAATGCGCTGGAAAGTAAAAGTGATCCTACCACCACGCAGGTTGATGTGGTGGCTCTGATGACACCCAGCCTGTTTCATGGGGTTTTCTATCGCATTCCTGGCTTTTCAGATCAAGTGCGCAAGTACCCGATCAACTATAAACATTCCGCCTATCTCGGTGTGATACCACTCTTTCTGGCAATCTCCAGTTTATGGTCTGCCAATAAGCGTCGGATTGCCGCCTGGATTGGTTGCTGGGTACTCTTTCTACTCCTGGCTCTGGGTCCAATTCTTCGGATCAATGGCAATGTTTTCCCCGCGATCTGGATGCCTGCGCAGTTGGTTCGATGGCTTCCATTTATTCGGGGGATGCGCCCCGCAATCTTTATGCTGGGCCTGGCGCTGCCGATGTCCGTGCTCGCAGCGGCTGGAATCATGGTATGGGCCGAGCGTCTCCGAAGCAAAAGGCACGTCGTACATTTCGCGCTATTGGCAGGGGTGCTGGTATTGATACTCTTCGAGTACTGGAACGGACGCTTCGCCCTACAGGATGCCAGCGCCCCGGCCTTTTATCAGCAGATCGCTACCGATACGAGCGACTTTGCCATCATTGACCTGCCGATGGGCCGCCAGAACTCGAAGCCTTATATGAACTATCAGATCACGCATGGTCATCCGATTGTAGAAGGCGCCCCCGGACGGACAGCAAGTGGTCAATATGACTATATCCAGAGCAGTGATCTGCTCACAGCATGGAGACAAAAGTTGTCCCTCGACTGTGCTGTACTACCCTACGAAAGCAGCCTGCGGACCCTGGCTGATGATGGATTCCGCTACATTGTGCTGCATCGAGATTATTATCATGAGATCCCGGAATACCTGCCGTCCTACTTTGTGGTAGACCCGATCTACGAAGACAGCACAATCACGGCCTATTCCATACCCGATATGCTGGCGGCACCGTCCCCCTGTGAGTGAGCGCATGCCGCGGTGCTGTGCCGCGCGCCCTGCGCGTGCTACTATTAGATCACGAATCTGACGTTTCGCCTCTCTTCAGGAGGGTTTCTCTTGTTTGATCTAACGCCATCCGGGATCATTTCCCGTGCGATTGTATTTCTCGTAGCGGTGGTAGTACACGAGTTCGCTCACGCCTATGTCGCCTTCACCCAGGGCGACACCACCGCCTATGACTCAGGCCGCATGACGCTCGACCCACGCGCCAACGTCTACTGGCCGGGCTACTTCATCGGAGTGTTGTTCGGCTTTGCGATCCTCGGTTCCGCCCCCGTGAACCCCTATCGGATGCGCAACCCGCGCAGCGGGATGCTGCTGGCGGTCGCTGCCGGGCCGATCTCCAATCTGATTCTTGCTGCGCTGTTCGCCGTCCCGTTCCGGCTGCGGATGTTGACTCCCTCGCTGTCAGGCACGGTAGGTGGGATTCTTCCCTCCCCCGAACGCCTGATGACGGATATGATCTTCCTGAACCTGCTGCTGTTCGTGTTCAACCTGCTGCCACTTTCCCCGCTGGATGGCTGGACGGTGGTGCTCAATGCGCTGCCCCGCAACGCCTCGATCTGGTGGCAGCGCCATCAGCAGACGACGTTGTACATTCTGTTCGGGTTGGTGCTGCTTTCGTTCGCGACGGTGTACCTCCCATTCCTTGCGCTGATCAACCCGCTCAACTGGCTGATCTCGGCCCCGACGAGCTTCCTGTTTCGCATTCTGATCGGGTATTGATGAAGTATGCGCTTCGCCGGATCGAGCAGGGCCTGCGCGCACTGTTCTCGTTTGCTCTGCCCGTCGATGACGATGCCGCCCGCGCGGTGCTCCCCCCGGAGCTATTCGCCCTGTTCAAGCGCATGCGCCGATCCGAGCAGCAGCACAGCCTGCGTGTGATGCGCACCCTCCGCGCGCGTGGTTTTGATGATCCCGATCTGCTCACAGCCGCCCTGCTGCACGATTGCGGCAAGTCGCGCTACCCGCTGACACTGTTCGGTCGTACGGTTGGAGTGCTGGTGCGCGCTATCCTGCCGGGAGCGTATGCCCGCTGGTCACACGCGGAACCCGTCGGCTGGAAGCGACCGTTCACCGTCGCGGGGCAGCACCCGGCATGGTCGGCGGCGGATATGGAATCCGCCGGGGCCAGCGAACAGGCCGTCATACTGGCGCGCCGCCACCAGAATCGCGTGATTGGCGAGCCTGGCACGGAAGAAGATCGCCTGCTGGCAGCGCTGCAGGCGGCGGACGATTTACATTAGACACATCCCTATCTCAAACGAAAGGAACCGACGGTGAGACTCAAAGGGCTGCCTGTGTGGATTTTGCGCACAGCCGTGAGCACCACGATCACGCTGCTGGCGTTGATCAGCGCCCTGCTGCTGATTGCGTCCCGCCATCGGCAGCACTTCCCGGACTATGTTACAAACACAACAGGCAGCGACGCGCTGTTTGAACGCATCTCCGAACCGGGCTTCGACGCGCAGGGCCGTGAGCGTCTGGCCGATTCTGCGTGGTCGATGCGCTATTTTAAGGCAGATGGTGCAGATCAAG
>JAHEME010000016.1 GCA_024643825.1 Chloroflexota bacterium
TATTGCTGGCGCCCACCCCGGTCAGTAGGGCTGGGATCATACCAATCGCCAGGGTAAGGATCATGAATGCGCTGGCGCTGGAGACACGAAACGCCTCATCATAGGTTCGCAGTCCACGCCGAACTGACCGGTATGGCTTGACGATGCTGGTCACGCCAACACTCACCCCCAGATAAAATAACAAACTCATCACTGGCCCTAACAATGGTTTGTTAGGAATGTTGTACAGCCAGAGATCGTCGCCCCGAATGGTGATCATCCCTAGCCCGGCACGCATGGTCTGGCGCAGTGGCTCTAGATCGCCCGTCAGAGTTGCAGTGATAGGCCCGGAGAGCTGCCCAATTCTGGCTTCTGCCCCCGGATGAGTAAGCAGATATATGAATAGTGGAGAGGCGATGAGAGCGCCGACCCCCAGCATCACGGCAAGTCCCGGCCAGATGTGGCGAATCACGCCCGGCTGCGTCACCGAAAGAAACAGGAAGAACGCGGGAAACACCAGCCACATCAACCGGGCAGCGAGGTATGTATACATCGACAGACCCAGCAGGATGCCCGCCAGCACAAACCATCCGATGGTCAGGATGTGTGCTTCGGGCCAGTGACCGGGAGGGCCACCCTCCTCGTCTTCGGTGTCATCGTCAATGACAATACCTCGGCGCATTGCCAGCGCAGCCGCCATGAATAAGACGGGCAGCGTTTCTGATCGCAATGCCTCGCGGCTGGTCGAAATGCCCCAGAAACTGAACGCCAACCCTGCCATTGTTGCCAATGCCAGCCACCGATTACTGGTCGCCCTGCGCACCCAGGCATAGACCAACACAAGGAGCGCAACTCCAAACAACGCCGCCGCGATTCGGCTGGCAAGGAAGTTTCGCCCCACAACCAGCATGATAAAAGACGTGGCATAGTCGAACAATGGCTCACGCCCATATCCAACGGTGAAATAGATCGGCGTGCGGCCTTGCAGAACGCCCACCGCATCGACACTATGATCGGCCTCATCATGGGTCAGTCCCGGCGGAGCACTCTCTAAATTCACAACCCGAAGCGAACCCCCGATCACGAGGATCAGGAGGAACAGGGCAAGTTCAAGCGTACGCGAACGATCATTCATAGAGTGGTTTCAGTAGGATGGATACGGCAGAAATCGTAACGTAGGTCAAGGGGTATTGCCAGCATCGAGATCGCTGCATGTGGCTAACACTTGTGGAGATGGCTGGTCGAAGGTATCGTCGCCTGCATCCCGCATCACGTAATGACACTGAAGCGCCATCACCGCTGGTAGGTTACGATCAAACTCAGTGTCATTTTTGGAATACGTTTCGATGACGGCAGCAGGGATGCCACGTTCGGCAAGCCAGTTGGTTGCGTCGCCGCTTACTTCGTAATAGGTGAAGTGCTGGCGAGGGTAGCCAGAGGCTTCTGAAAGAACATCTCCCAACCACGAAGCCGGAGACTCGCTGCCGCACTGCCCCAGAAAAATTCCCCCGGCGGCACTGTGATAGAACAAAACAGCGTCCGGTGGCTCTGCCACAAAGTAAGCACGAAGCGCCACCGCCTCTGGCTCTGAAAATGGGCGCGGCCCCGGATCGACCTGTCGGTCTTGGAGCACCGCCGACTCCGACCATTCACAACCCCAGTTTCGATTCAGGTCAACCCCCCGCGCATTGAAGCGACCTTCGATACCAGAGCCACGCGCTAATCCATCCGGGTTGGCAGCCGGGATAATCACCAGACGGATTCCGAGCAGCACGTCCTCCCGGTTGCTGCGAAAGTAGCCCGCTAGTTCTTCCGCCAGCACCACCGTGTTCCCTTCAAATCCACCATGAATTCCCCCTACAAGCACAATGGTGTGCGGGCCATCTCCAAATTGCCATGCCCAGATGTCACGTCCCTCAACCGACTTCCCCAGCGAGAAGCGCTGATCATCGGGGTAAGGCGTCAGGGAAGGAACCACAATGGTCGGTGTAATGGTTGGTTCCCTGCTTGGCGTAGATGGAATCACAATCGTGGGCAGCGGGGTTGTGGTTCGCTGCGGATTGATCCGCAAGGGGAGGCCCGCTGGCGCATGTCCTGTCTGGGATGTGCTCCCAGACCCACATGCGGAGAGCAGAATCGATAGCAAGAGAACGAATGGCAGCAATCGTAGCATGCTGGGACTATAACGACGGCGGTCTTCTTTCGTCAAACCTGTTCTTGTGGAAGAAACGTGTTCTTTGCTCCTAACCTGTGAGCACGGTACAATGCGACTCATGACAACGAACACCCCCCCCATCATCACCATTCTCACTGACTTCGGAACCAATGACGGCTATGTTGGCACGATGAAGGGCGTGATTCTTGGCATCCTTCCTCATGCCCAAATTGTCGATATTACCAACCAGATTCAGCCACAGAATATTCTACAGGCAGCTTCCGTTCTTTCCGATGCGTACCGCTACTTCCCACCGGAGACCGTGCATCTCGTGGTGGTTGATCCGGGGGTAGGAAGTGCCAGAGACCCGATTGCCCTGGAAACTCCATCCGGGATTTTTGTTGCACCGGATAATGGCGTGCTCACGTACGTCCGTCTCGAAGCTGAGTCCTTCCATGCGGTGAAGTTAGACAACCCGGACTATTGGCTGCCAACTCCCAGCAGCACGTTTCATGGGCGCGATATCTTCAGCCCAGCTGCCGCCCACCTCGCCAGCGGCGTACCCATTGCAAAGATGGGGTCTGTGAGAGCCGATGTCACGATTCTCCCGCTGCCCCAGATCACGATCACCCCGACCACCATTCAGGGCGAGGCAATTCGAATCGACCATTTTGGTAATGTGCTAACCAACATTGCGTACTTCCACTGGGTGGATGACGACACGCTGGAACTGCAACCTACGTATCAACAGAACGAAGTCACCGCGCCAATTCGGATCAAGGCAGCCGACGTACAGGTGACTGCAGGTTGGCACACGCTGACTGGAATCTATCGTACCTACAGCGATGTCGCTCCTGGCCAGCACGTTGCGCTGATCGGAAGTCGGGGGGAATTAGAAGTCTCTCTGAATCAGGGGAATGCCAGCGAAACGATGTCCATTCGCGTCGGTGCTCCCGTCACCATTCAACTTTCCTAACAACCTGCTATCGACGAGTCAACCAGTCATGGATCGTTTTCTCATCCAGGGGGGAGTTCCCCTTCAAGGAACCATCACAGCAAGTGGAAACAAGAACGCAGCCCTGAAGCTGCTGGCTGCCTGCCTTCTCACCGAAGAACCCGTCACCCTGCGGAATGTCCCCGATATCGCCGACGTGCGCGCTATGATCGGCCTGATTCGTGCCCTGGGGGTCGAGGTTGAGCCTGCGGGCGAAACGAACTGGCGCATCCATGCCCGTGAAATTACTACCCACATCGTTGATCGTGAGTGGGCCTCACAGATTCGTGCCAGCATTGTGTTGGCAGGCCCGCTGTTAGCGCGTCTGGGTCGTCTGGAACTCCCTCCCCCCGGTGGTGATGTGATTGGCCGCCGCCGCGTGGATACACACATTCTGGCCCTCCATGCACTGGGCGCGAAGTTCGAGATCAACGGGAGCTTCTCCTTCACCACAGATGGACTTCACGGGGCGGACATTCTGCTGGATGAAGCCAGCGTCACCGCCACCGAGAACGCGGTCATGGCTGCGGTTCTTGCGAAGGGGACCACGATCCTGAGGAATGCGGCGTCGGAGCCGCACGTCCAGGACCTATGCGACTTCCTCATTGGGCTTGGTGCGCAAATCGAGGGTGCAGGATCGAACAGAATCACCATTCAGGGTGTGGATCGGCTGCATGGCGGCGAGTTTGAAGTAGGTGCAGATTATCTGGAAGTGGGCAGCTTTATCGGGGCGGCGGCGGTAACAGGTGGTCGCGTCCGCATTCAGAAGGCTTCACCCCACCACCTCCGCATGATGGAACACGTATTTAATCGACTGGGCGTTCACTGGGAGGTTGAAGGGGATGACATCATTGTCCCTGAATACCAGCCCCTCAAGATCATCCATGATATTGGTGACCAGATTCCAGAGATCAAAGCACAGCCCTGGCCTGCCTTCCCCAGTGACTTGATGAGCATCGCCCTCGTGATGGCCACGCAGGCGGAAGGAACCGTCCTCTTCCACGAGTGGATGTACGACAGCCGCTTCTATTTTGTCGATAAGCTGGTGTACATGGGCGCGCGCGTGGTGCTGTGTGACCCCCATCGCTGCCTGGTGCAAGGGCCAGTGAAGCTGCGTGGAGACATGGATCGCATCACCAGCCCGGATATTCGTGCAGGAATGGCGCTGCTCCTCGCAGCATTATGCGCCGAGGGGCAGACGACGATCCGCAACGTGGCGCAGATCGACCGGGGCTATGCAAACGTCGAGGGGAAACTGCGCTCGTTGGGGGCGAAGATCGAGCGTTCTGCTGAAGAATAGATAGCAGCTAAAACGGCCAGGCCCCACTGTAAAGCTATTCTGGTTCTTCCTCGGCTTCTCCCGATGACTCTTCTTCTGATGCTCCGTTAGGAGCACTTGCTTCTCCTGCTTCCGTTTCTTCAGAAACTTCTTCTACGGGTTCTGCTTCGGCGATCTCTTCCGGTTCCGGTGGCGGGATGCGCGCTTCCAGTTCGGCCAGAATTTCCTCATCGGTCAGTTCTGGTAGTGCATCTGGATTCACTTCAGGATGCTTGGGAGGATGCTGCAATGCCGTGGTCACAAACGTACCGAGTTCTGCATCCGTAAACACCCTGCCGTTGAACTCTTCCGCCAGGCTCTCGTTGATATACGGGTCAATCGAATAGCGCCATGTGCCGGGGGCAACCTGCCTCAGCACGGAACGACATACGTCACAGCGCACGCTGCGATTCACGTGCGCAATCCCCAGCGGGCGTTGGATGGTCTCATCCAGATGCAGCGTTCCCGTCTGGCACACAGGGCAGCCATCCAGTGGGAACTGCCCCATATACCGTTTGATTTCACGCTGACTGGCTATCGCCCGCCAACCATAGAACGCAAGAATGATCGCGACCAAACCAAGCCCCATCCACTGAAGCACATCGGCGCTGGGCAGTGGCAGGGAGGGGAGCGTTATATCTGGGGCAGATGGTGGTGCAGGCGTACTCGCAGCAGCCGTTGGAGCAACCGATGCTGGTGTCTTCGAAGGTTCAGGTGTTTGAGTAGCTGGCGGTAGGACTTCTTCCGTCGCTGCCGGGGATGGTTGAGGAGTATTCGTCTCCTCCTGTGCTGGCGAAGGGGTAGGCGGCGATTCCGGCGTCTCGACAGTGGGACGCGGTGTAATGGTCAGCGGTGGGATCAGAACCGGGAGCGCATCCAGATTCAGCGCCGGATCCCAGATGACAAGGGGTTTGAAAATCCATCCGGCTTGGCTTGCAATCTCAATGGCAACCCAGTTCCCATTCGCGCTCTGCCCGATGGGGAAGACTTCCTCGCCGTATGCCAGCCCTGTGATCGGGGTATCGCTCTCGTCCGGGCCGATCCGCACCGCCAGTTCATAGACAGCAACGCGTCCCCCGCCGACTGGTGGCGGCAGCAGGGTAGGAGTAACCGTAGGCGTTGGGCCGAACCCTGTACTGGTTGGCGTGGGGGACGGAGTTGAATCTTGCTGAGGCGGGGCGGCAGCGACTGTCGTCGCCGTGACTCCAACAAGCAGCCCGGCGATCAGCCATGCCACCCACCCTGATGATTGTCTCATTCACATGCCTGCTGCGTGTGCTATAGGAACAATCGGGATTGCCCGGCACATCGGGCAATCCACTGAGAATCGATGCAGCGATCCCTCTCCAGACTCATAAGCCAGGGGGATATTTGCTCGTTTGAACTATCCTTGAGGGCCGCCAGGCTCCCCTTTTGAACTGGACGCATAGGCATCAATCGTTGCAGTGCTCTCTTCAGGTGACCCTGGGAAAATCGCATTCATAATCCGATTGATCAAGGACCATAACACATTCTGATTGAAGCCAACGACAAACGCCAGCAAAATACGGATGGCGGAGAGATACCCCGTTGTGAAATCAACTTCGCCTTTAATGTTGACGATGCCCAGCAGCGAGTTGCTCGCTACCCACAGCACAAAATAGGTCACGACACCCATAGCGACACCCATGATGGGGTTCACGATGTACCACGGGGTGTTCTGGGGATCAAAGTCGCGTCGGACGGCGATATGCTTCACCAATACCCACAATGCGCCAATCACGCCGCCAAGCCCTCCAAACAAACCAGGGAGCCAGGTCTGGGAGAGGGTTTCTGGCAAGATACCCTGTGCAGCGAGGGCATCAATCTGGACCGTCAACACGGAGGCCAGCGATAACGCCAGCAGCCATAAGACAAGATATACCCCCAACCATGTGCCCCGTGTCCGGGACCATTGTCGTACTTTTTCTTCCAGTCGGAGGCGTGCTCGCACATCGACCACCAGGCGTTCTGCATTGTCATAGTATTGAGTCCCAGCCAACAGGAGTTCACGCGCACGTTTCAGATCAGTGATTGCTTGCTCTGTTGTGCCATAATACCCGCGAACATCGGAGACGATCAGATCAAATGTCGCACCAATCTCATCCCATAGCTCGTTGACACGCTCTGTGGTAATCAACATCGACCGTAGTTCGGCATCCGGTTCAAGCTCGTCCACATTGGATACAGGAGTCAGAGGTGAGGTTAGGAACGAACCCATGTCTCTCGGATTTCCAAATGGATCTGCAATTCCCGTTGAAAATCCCCCCTGCGCCGATCCAGGGGTGGGAGGAAGTTCCCACGGTGGGATATCGGATATCGGGGGCGTGGCAGCAGGCGGAATCAGTGGTTCGGCGGGCAGCATGATCGGCCCGCCACCGGGCATCTCTTTCGATCCACCCAGGGGAACCTCACTGATTGGGTCGCCATTCTGATCTAAGGGTGTCACAGATACCCCTGGGCTAACGCCTCCCGCAGAAGCCGGGGGCGGCACATTTCCAGAGCCAGTGCGCGGGTGCGCCAACCCGGAATAGGCGGATGGATCAGGCGCATAGTCAGCGGGAGTTGGTGGAATGACAGGCGGAGCAGTTACCGCTGGCTCCCCCCCGCCCGATGCAATCGGCGTTACAAGGACGCCAGGGCTTACCCCGGCATTGGCCTCATCGCTCAGTTCGGGGATGCCGCCCGGCGGCTCCTCCGATCCTCCTGGATATAGATAAGGGGGTGCGGTGATCGGCCCCGAAGCGGGGTCAGGGGTTGGCGATGGAGGTGCGCTGTAGGCAAGATCAGCAGAGCTGACATCGCGGGGGGCTTCGTCGGCCCGATCACTCAGCGGTGCATCGCTCTCCGGGGGTGGCGGCACAGCCCCGCTGGTGAGAATCCAGTTGGCCTCATCATCATCGGTATACGGATTGGGATTATCCGCTGATTTCAGATCAAACGGATCATCGCCGCCCATCGCAAACGAGTTTTCCTTCCCGCCTGCGAGAATGTCCCACCCCTTCCCTGCGAGAGAGGGAGCCTCTTCCCCGTTGTCTTCCTCTTCGTTCGGGAGTTCGTTGCGAGTTTCTTTATCATCCATGATTGGCAATGACCTCTGCTAACTTGCGATACGCGAGTGCGCCTTCATGCTGCGGATTCTGCTCCACCAGGGATTTATTGACCACCGGGGCCTCCGCAAAGGCATAACTGTTATACACAAGAACGTCAAACACCTTCGTTTTGAAAACTCTTTTTAGCTCGTTGACCACCTCAACGTTATGCTGACTCTCCGGCTGATACATGGTGGGTAACAGCCCCAGCAGCCGAAGTTCTGGATTCAGCCGCCGCTTGACTCTCCACACAACTTCCATCAGGGATCGTACCCCGCGCATCGCCAAAAAGTGCGCCTGAACCGGGACCAGAACTTCTTTTGTTCCTACCAGTCCATTCAACGTGAGTAATCCCAGACTGGGCGGTGTATCGATCAGGATGTAGTCAAACGGAATTCGGTTATTCTCGATGGCAGATCGCAGCCGCTGCGCACGGTTGGGTGCGTTGACGAGCTGCACTTCTGCTGCGGCCAAATCCACACTGGAGGGTGCAATCGCCATCGTTGATTCCCCTGCCGGGTGCAGCACCCGTGCCAGAGAAGAACCTTCATGAATCAGCACCGAATACATGCTGCGGGGAAGCTTGTATGGGTTAATGCCATACGTCGCCGTCAGAGCTGCCTGTGGATCGAGATCGATCAGTAGAACGCGTTTCCCCATTGCGGCCAGGGCTGCGCCAAGATTGGCGACTGTGGTTGTCTTGCCTACACCACCCTTCTGATTAGCGACCACGATGCTGCGGGTCAACGGTTGCTCCGTGCTGAAAGATTCGGATTCGTCCGTAGTATAGCATACCTTCGGATTCAACAAACCTCTGACCAAATCAATACAGAGATCCCGATCCGGGCAGAAAAAACACAGCCCCGTGCTGACTTCGGAACGCTTGACGCAGTTCCGCGCACAGGCTATCATCGCGCCATGAAAAAATCGGAGATGCTGGACGAGCTAGCGGCGGCCCGCGCCGACCTGTCAAGCGCGTTAGATGGCCTCACATCGGATCAGATGATGAGGCCCGGCGTTGTTGGGTTCTGGTCGATCAAAGACCTCCTCGCGCATCTGGTTGCGTGGGAGTCCGAACTGGTGACGGCATTGAACCAGGCTCAGAGCAACAAGCGGCCCTCGATTTTACGCATTGACGACATTGATGAATGGAATGAAGAACAGTACCACACAAACGCTCGCCGCCTGCTGGATGCGGTCATGGCGGATTTTGAGGGCGTGCATCACATGTTGCTATCGATGGTACAGGATTACGATGAACGTGCGTTGATAGATAACCGCCGCTACCCCTGGATGGAAGGGGAAGCGTTGACGTATCTAATCGAAGAAAACGCCACCTTCCACGAACGTGAGCATGCAGAAGATATACGCGCGTGGCGGGAGCGCGAAGACCTTTGATGCAACGAGATGTACTGGAACAATCACGGAATGTTTTCATAAGGGAGATATGATGAGTCGTGTGGTAAAGCTGGACGGGCCGGGCAAGCTCCGCAATCAGCTCATGCGGACGGGCGCAGAAATCATCCGCCGACTGGGGGAAAAGAACGATCTGGATGAAGAAGCAAAAGACATGACGGCCCTGCTTGTGTACTGCTTTCGAGAAATTGAGCAGGGCATTGACGATTCAGTGATTGCCTGGGAAAAGCGCGATTACTGGGTCAAAGCCGAACGCTTCCGTGAACGCTGGTCATGGGCCGGCCCTGCTTCCCGCGAGCTAGAGAAGATCGTCCGCGACGAGGCATGGGAGCAGCTTCCGCTGGCCCTGATTAAACACCTGCCCCGGTTTGAAGAAATCAAGATTGCCAAATACACGCGAAGCCCAAATGTATGGCGCGGAGCCTATGCGCGGCTGCTCCGCGAGCAAGCCTCTGAGCGTGCGAGCCAATAACCTGCTATGAATTTCACCAATCCTGTACTTGTAAGAATCACTACGAAAGCCGTTCTTCGGTCGCTGCTCACCATCGCTGTGATCGGTAGTTTGCTGTTCTCTGCCTGTTCGTCCTCAGTGCCAGAGACTTCACCCACTGAAGTTATTCCTGATGCTCCTCCGACGGAAGCGCCTACCGCCATTGCGGAGGCTCCCACCACAGCCCCCACCCCGGAGGAACCCTTCTCCGGTGATGGCCCGTGGAGCGTGACCTTTGCCACGGAAGATGGCGCGACCTTGCACGGGATGCTTTTTGGAAAAGGCGCTGCGGGCGTTGTGCTGGCCCCGATGTACATTGGTGGTCAGGATGCGTGGTTCTCTTTCGCGCAGACTCTCGCCGAAAACGGCTTCCGCGCCCTGACGTTCGACTATCGCGGCTTCGGTGAATCGGAAGGCACGCGGGATATGAGCCAGGCGGCTGTCGATACGGCGGCAGCCGTAAGCTTTCTGCGCGCCAACCAATCCTCCCCAGTTGTCATCATTGGCGCTGGCATCGGAGGTTCTGCGGCAGCAAAGGCGGCTTCGTTGGATGCCTCCATTGCCGGGATCGCCGCTGTTTCTCCGCCTCAGAGTTTCCAGGGATTGGAGGTTGCCGACTCCGAGCTTTCGGCGCTCTCCGTTCCTAGCCTGTGGATCGGCTCACGCAACGATATGACACAAAATAGCGAAGAGATGTATGATCTGGCTGGGAGCGCCGAGAAAGACTTATGGATGTACGAAGGCAGCAGCTTGCAAGGTACATTTATTTTTGATGGGGCGGATGGGAACGACCTCCGAACGCGCTTGCTTGATTTTGTTACACGAGTGATCGGTTCCTGAGTAACGCGATCAGGAAGAGGAGCACGATCACCAGGGAGGGGTACGCATGGAAATCCGAGATTTTCTCTCGCTGCTGGCATTCGGTCTGCTGGTAGCAGCCCTACCCATCGTGATCGCGGCAGCCGTGCAGCATTATCGTGTGATGACCCAGCAGCTTCGCACGGGCAAAAACGCCGCGCAGTGGGATCTGATCTTCCGCGCGGTGGGGATGGCCGTCACGGTCGCTCAACAGACGGGCTTGATCGGGCCAGAGCAAAGGCAGCGAGCCGTCAAGTTTGCTCAGGAATTCCTCCTTGCGCGGGGCGTGAAGATTGATGTCGATCAGATTGCCACGCTCATCGAGACCGAGCTTCGCCGCCAGGTTGCTTCCCCCACCGGGCCAGTGGATTCCCCCGCGACGCGCCAGCAGTTGTTTCAATCGGCTATTGAATCCGCCGTTCTTGCCGCCGAACAGAGTGGAATCACCGGCATCATTCAGAACACGGCTGTCGCGAAGAAGCAGTACGCCTTACAGATTGCTCGTGAATATCTTCAGACTCAGGGATTGCAGAGCAGCGATGACCTGATTGGCGGGCTGATTGAAGCCCAGCTTCTACGCATGTATATGACAGCGCATGGGCAGATGCCTGCCCCCACACCCTAGCATCAGATTTCCACCTCCCAGCAGGAGCATAAATGAGATACATCGTCACCGCTGATGAACGTACCTACGAAATCGAGATCAATCAAGACAACCAGATTCTATTTGATGACGAGATCGTGGATATTGACGTTGCGGTCGCCGGAGAAGGCGGATTGTATTCGCTGCTGGTGAACAACGAGTCCTTCGAGGCGATGGTGGAGCAGCGGGGCGATACATGGTTCGTGCTCATGCGCGGAAACATGTATGAGATTTCAGTGGTGGATCAGCGCACGCAGCTCCTCCGCGCACGCGCCGGAGCCGTTGTCCCGGAGACTGGCGAGATCGCCATCAAAGCGCCTATGCCGGGGCTGGTCGTTTCCATCCCGGTTGAGATTGGCCAGGAAGTTGTCGCCGGGGATAACCTGGTAATTCTCGAATCGATGAAGATGGAGAACGAGCTCAAGGCTCCACGCAGTGGTACGGTGGAGCGTATCAACGTGAAGCCGAAGGAGAGCGTCGATCAGGGGCAGGTGCTGGTCGTGATTTCCTGACGTTCGGCTGGTTTACGCCTCACCAGAATCGAGCTTCTTGGCTCGTTCCGGTTCAGAAAGTCCCCGGAAGTAGTCGCAGGTTTCCTGAACCACGCAGATTCCGCAGCGTGGATTGCGAGCATCACACACCTGCCGCCCATGCTGAATCACTTGCAAATGGAACGGATAATAGTCGGCTTCTGGCACGATGCCTTCCAGAAAGGCGTGGGCCTTCTCAGCATTCATTTTCGGCGGGATTAGGCCGATCCTCCCGGTCACACGATGAACATGCGTATCGACGGGAAACGCCGGGCGACCAAAGGCAAACAGCAAGATGATAGCAGCGGTCTTCGGGCCAATCCCATTGATCCCGGTGAGGTAGGCTTTCGCATCTTCGATGCTCAACTCATTGAGATGATCGAGAGAAGGATCGCCCTTATCATTCGTGATCGCGACCAGGGCTTCCTGAATCCGGGGGCCTTTTTGATTGGCAAGCCCGGCAGGTCGGATGGTGTCAACTATATCCTGAACAGGCGCGTCACGAACCGCACTCCATGAGGGGAAGCGTTCTTTCAGCGCATAAAATCCCTTATCACGGTTGAGATCAGACGTGCTCTGCGAGAGAATCGTACTCACCAGTTCATCCACCGGCGGCAGGTGCTGCCGCCATGCAGGTTGGCCATATTCTGCACGCAGCGAGGCGGAAATCGTGCCATACTTCTCTTTGAGACTGCCGATAGTGTCCGTCATTGAGTCTCCCACAGGGGCATGATCCAGTACCACAGAATACCACAACGGATAGGTAAATTGATGACCAACCCAATTACTATTGCAATCCTCACCGGGGGGAAAAGCTCCCGCATGGGGACGAACAAAGCTTTCACCGAAGTCGGAGGAGTACCCATCATTGAACGGATTCTTCAGCGCGTCGGTGATCTCGGCGAGGAAACGATCCTGATTACCAATCAACCTGCGGACTATGCGCATCTGGGGCTGCCTGCCTATCCAGATCGCATCCCCGGAAAGGGGCCGCTGGGAGGGCTGTATACGGCGCTCTTGGAGGCACACTATCTGTATATGCTGGCGGTTAGTTGTGACCAACCCTTCCTGAACCCGTTGCTGCTGCAAGCTCTGATCGATCAGCGCGAGGGCTTTGATGTGGTCATCCCGCTGGATCGGGAAGACTACCCACAGAGCATGCATGCCGTCTACAGCAAGGGCTGTCTTCCCGCAATTCAAGATTGCCTTGACGCGGATAGACTGAAGATGATCGGATTCTTTCCACAGGTGCGGGTGCGGAAGATCGCCGGGGAGGACATCGACCGCTACGATCCGATGCGGATCAGTTTCGTGAACGTTAACACGCCGGATGATCTGACGGAGGCCAATCGATTGGCAGCAGAGCTAGACAGCTAGAAACCTCACGAGGCGAAACCGATCAGCAGGGAGAGAACAAAGACAAAAGCGCCGGAGGCAAAACTTCCAACAGCAGAACTGATGATCAATACGCCGAGTGAAATCAAAATCCCAAAATCCTGCGCCTTTCCAACAGCAAGTGCCTTCAGCACAATCTGATAAATCAAATAGCCGCTAAGTAGCAGAAACGCGAGATTGAACGTGACAAATGGAAGGAATATGAGAATAGGGATTTGCACCAGTTGTTGAGCGACCAGCGCCAGCGTAATCGCCTGGAGGGTTTTGATCACATCTCCATGACCGCCAAGCCGGGCCGACACCTGGTCAATGATGAAAGATTCAAACATCGCACCTATGAAAAGGAACGGAATGCTCAGAACCGCCGATCCCACCAATACCAATCCTAAAATGCCGATCCCGCCTGCTCCCAGTTCCCCAATGATATCCATATTCCCCAGCCCCAACTCGCTGACCACATCGGCGGGCAGTGTTGCCGTGATGCTGCGAATCAGGGGAAGCTGACTCCCTGCGCGGGCCAGCGTGGAGAAGATCACCATCATCACGATAAACGTAATCGTTTGCAGCAAACCCGCCGCCACAATGCTGACCACCGAGTGCATGAACCCGCCATTTGTAAGCTCTGCCTGGAAGTCATCGCCCGTGCGGAACAGTACCAGATTTCCCCATGAATTCACCAGATCGAGCCATGTGCGCGGTTCTGGCGGAGCATGATCGCGGAAGAAAAGGGCGCTGTTTTCGTCTTCCGAGTCAGACTCATACAGAGCCGCCCGCCATGCCTCATTGCTGCTATTTGCTGCTTTCTTTCGTTCTCTGGGGGATTCCCACAACGTTTCAGCGATACGCGAACTCCCATGCTCCATCCGATGTGGTGGTTCCACATATGGATCAGGGGTGGTATCAGGAGGTGTGTCGGAATAACCGGAGGGGCCAGTATCAATGGCATCCCCAGCGCCCAGCTTCTCCAACCCCCGGCGAGCCGCATCATTGCCCGGATTCAGAGTCAGCGCATTTTGCAGGCAGGTGATCTTCTCCTCATCAGTTTCTACCACAGCGCTTAACCACATCCATGCCTGCTCATGAGTACGATCAAGCCGAACCGCCTGCATGAGTTTGGCGCGCGCCGTGACAGTATCTCCATCGCGCAGGGCGGCCACCCCCTGACGATACAGAAGATCGCTCTCAGACTGCTGACTCATGAAAACGTCCTTTCGGTGCTAGAGGCAAAGGCGATTGAGGATCGCATCTATACGAGGAATATCTCATCGTCTGTGGCAATCATAGCATCAACAAAAGTGGGGCGCGAGATGGCCTCCCGCGCCCCAACAGGTTCATCGTTGAACAGATCAAAGCAGCTAGAATAAACCGATGATCTTCCCCGTTTCCAGATCGAGGTCAATATTCATGAATGCCGGATACGTGGCGAGTCCCGGCATCGTGCTCATCGTTCCTACCAGTGGATAGATGAACCCTGCCCCAACACTGGCTCGTACTTCGCGGATCGGGATCATGAACCCGGTTGGCGCGCCCTTCAGATCAGGATTGCTGGAGAAGCTGAGATGCGTTTTTGCCATGCAAATCGGCAGCCCACCAAACCCAACCCGTTCGTAGTTCTTAATCTGATCTTCCGCCAGAGGCTCGTAGGTCACACCATCGGCCCCATAGATCTCTTTGGCGATGATCTCGATCTTCTCTTTGATCGACCAATCGAGTGGGTAGAGGAACTTGAAATTCCCTGGTTTCTCACAGGCAGCAACCACCGCTTCCGCCAGCTTGGCTGCCCCGGCTCCACCATCCGACCAGTGCTTGGTGACAACGGCATCTTCTGCGCCCTGTTCGATGGCATATTGGCGGATTACTTCCATCTCTGCATCTGTGTCATCCTTGAAGTTGTTTACTGCTACCACGACCGGGATACCGTAACTGAGCGCATTCTTGATGTGGCGTCCCAGGTTAGGCAGGCCAGCTCGCAGCAGGTCGAGATTCTCCTCGATGTACACCTGATCCAGCGGCGCACCGGGGGAGACCTTCGGGCCACCACCGTGCATCTTCAATGCGCGCACCGTTGCAACCAGCACTACCGCATCAGGCACTAGCCCGGAGTAGCGGCACTTGATATCAAAGAACTTCTCCATGCCAATGTCTGCACCAA
>JAHEME010000400.1 GCA_024643825.1 Chloroflexota bacterium
CGTCTGGCCCATGATCGGTCAATCAGCCCTGCCCATCTCGGATCGAGGTGGTTGACGGCCCATTCCGCGCCACGAAGCTTGGAACCCACCGCGCCTCGCTGAAGGTCGTGCAGCATGCGGCAGAAGTTCAGCACCAGATACGCCTGATAGAAGCGGTTGCTGTACTTCGCAGGATCGTAAAGTATCTCCTGGCCCCAGGTGTTCATCGTCTCGAAGATCTCCCGCCGAAGGTCATCCGCCGGGATCGGATCGAGCAGGGTAACGGGAGGTGGGCCTGCCAGCGCGACTCCCGACTCACGGAGTACCCAGCGCACGACCAGCGTGTTGCAGTGTGATGACCGGGCAAGCGTCTGGCTGCCGTTATCGATGTACCACAGATCGCCGCCGCACTGCGAGGCATCGCGCAGCACATCGGCAGGGAAGTACGAGCCTTCGAGGTGCTGCGCCCAGCGGCTGTTCGATCCGTAGATGCGCTCGTGTATGGCTTGCAGCGCGGCTACCTGCTCTGATGTGAGATCGCGCTCGATGACGATGACGAAATCCACGTCGCTGTGCAGATCGAAATCGCCGATGGCGAACGATCCCTGCAAGTACGCGCCAACGAAGTTGGCCCCCACGATTCCCTGCACGCTGCTGACCAGATCGGCGAGTACGCGGTTGAGATCGTGATACGGTGTAGGTGGAGCCGCTGCCATGACTGGTTCGGTTCTCATTGTTCTAAACTCCTGACGCGCATCATCTCGGCGCGATCCACGTAGGGCCGCAGCGATCCGTCTCCCAGCGCCCAGATGCCCGTCGCCATACGGTCAATGAAGGCGCGGTCATGGCCCGTCACCAGCACCGCGCCGGGGAAGTTCATCAGAGCCTCTTCGAAACGCTCACGGGCGGGAATATCGAGGTGGTTGAGCGGCTCGTCGAGGATCAGGCAGTTGGCCCCGCCGCTGACGATACTGGCTAACAACAGCCGGGATCGCTGCCCGTAGCTCAATGAACGGATGGGCACGAACACGTCATCGCCCGCGAACAGGAAGAAGTGGAGCAATCTGCGGGCGTCGGCTTCGCGCATTGGGTTGATGCGGCGGATCAGCGCGAGGGGCGTGTCGTCGGGGTCAAGGGTATCCTGGCCCTGCGGCATGTAGCCGATGCGCACGTTGGCCCCGTGGATGACGTGACCTTCCAGCGGATCGAGTTCTCCCATCAGGCAGCGCAGCAACGTCGATTTTCCACTGCCGTTATTGCCCAGCAGGGCGATGCGCTCCCCGTGTCGCAGAGTCGCGGTAGCATCGCGGAAGAGCCAATCGCCATCATAGCGGTGGCCCAACCCCTGAAGCCGGATCACATCCTGACCGCCGCGCGGCATCTCGCCAAAGTCGAGTTTGAGGTTCCAGCCTGCGACGGGCTTCTCAATGCGGTCATCGGAGTCGAGGTAGCGGTCGAGCTTCTTCTCGCGCGAGAGGGCTTTTTTTGCCACCTTTTTGGCATAGCGGCGCACGCCCGGCTGGCGGGGCGTGGTAGTCTGCTCGACCCATTTGGCCTGTTCTTTGGTGGCGGCGATGTCGTGCTTCATGCGGCGAGTCTCGGCCTCCTGATCGCGGAAGGCCGCCCAGTGAAGATCATGTGCGTGGGATTTCGCGGCGGCGTAGTCGGAGTAAGTCCCGGTGTACTCGGAGGCCGCGTGGGTCTGCGGGTCAAGCTCGATGACGCGGGTGACGGTCTGATCGAGGAACACGCGGTCATGGGAGACGATCAGGGCCGCGCCGCGATAGCTCCGCAGGAAGTCCTCCAGCCACGCCAGCGCATCCAGATCAAGGTGGTTGGTCGGCTCGTCGAGCAGCAGGACATCCGGGGAGGCGAGCAGAATATGCGCCAATCCCAGCCGGGTTTGCTGGCCGCCGCTTAACTCGCTGACGGGCGTGGCGAGATCGATGCCGCTGAGACCGAGATGACCGAGCATGGCTTCGGTCTGCCATTCGAGGTCGTAGCCGCCCAGCGCGTCGAAGCGTTCGGCGGCTTCGCCGTAAGCGGCGATCAGCAAGTCCTGATTCGCCATCGCCGCTTCGAGGCGGTGCAGATCGGCGCGGGTGGCTTCGACTTCCGCGCCCCAGGCGGCGGCCCCCACCGTGAGATCGCCCGCGAAGTCAAGGCCCTGCGGCAGGTAACCGGGGAGGATCCCCGGCGCAAAGGCGACGCCCCCCTGATCGGCGGACTCCAGGCCAGCGATGATGCGCAGCAGGGTCGACTTGCCGCTCCCGTTGGGGCCGATCAGAGCGATGCGCTCCCCGGCGTTGATCACAAACGAGATGTCTTTCAACAGCGCCTGCGCGCCGTATGCTTTTGCGATGTGTTGGACTTGAAACATACAACCTCCTTGCCTGCTGGGTACACGAAAAAAGCCTGCTCTGAGGAGTGCCAGAGCAAGGGAGTGTTCTCCGCACAACAGCCCCCGGCTGTCGTGGTTCGATTGGAAATCGAAGCCAGAAGGAGGCCGGGAAATCAGCCCGGCTTGCAGGGAGGTGCTGCGAGGATTAGGAAAGCAATCTGTCCGTCATACGGTCTCCGGGGTAGCTATCAGGTCTCAGCCGTCAGCTATCAGCACATTCTGAAAAATCGATGGGCGACTATAGACCCACAACAAAAGCTTACCAACAATCGGCGAGGGTAGCAAATCAGCGTTCCAGGGTGGCGATGGTGGTGATGTAGGCGGTCTGCGGGTCCATATCGATGGGCTGGACATCGGTGAGGGTGTAGCCGTGCCGGGTGAGGCGCTGGGCATCGCGGGCGAGGGTGGCGGGGTCGGCGCTGATGATCACCAGGCGCGGCGCATCGAGGCGGGCCAGCGCGTCGATCACCTCAACGCTCATGCCAGAGGGCGGCGGATCGGCGAGGATGGCATCGAAGGGGCCGATCAGATCGTCGAGGACTTCCTCGGCGCTGCCTTCGACCAGATCGATGTTTTCCAGATCGGCGGTGTTGTCTTCCGCGTCGGTGACGGCGGGTGGGTAGCTCTCGACGCTTACCACCAGATCGGCGTGCTCGGCAAGAAACGCGGTGAAGATGCCGATGCCGCTGTACAGATCGAGGAACGTCTCTTCTCCGGTCAGGGGCAGGTAGTGGAGTACCTGTTCGAGCAGGGTGGGGAGCATTCCCACATTGGGATAGGTGAACGACCCGGCGGTGGCGCGGAAGGTTCGGTGCAGGAGTTGGATGTTCACCTGCGGGCTGCCGATCAGGCTGACGGGTTCGTTATCGCTGAGAAGCAGGTTGAGGGAAATGGGTAAATCTACTTCGATTTCCGGGGCCAGATCATCGGCGGTCTGGATGATCACCATGCGGTCAGCGGGATCGCTGCCCATTTGCAGACGCAGGCGGGTTAGCTCCGGCTCATCAAGGTCTAACTGGGAGAACAATTCGGTGAGCGCGGGGTGCAGCAGCGAGCAGCCATCGACGGGGATGACCGTCTGATCGTCTTCGCTCCAGAAGCCAAACCTGCCATCTTCCGCTACGTCGAAGCTCATCCAGTGACGGTAGCCCCAGGGTTGGGCGGCTTCGATGACAGGGCCGACGGGGGGATCGGTGAACTTGCCGATGCGCTGCAACTGGTCGATCACGATCTCGTGCTTGAAGATCACCTGCTGGGCGTACTCGATGTGCTGCCACGAGGTAGGCCCCGGATGGAAGCAGCGCGGCTCCACGCGGGCAGGGGAGGCGGAGAGAACTTCAAGGGCGCGCCCGTGCGCGAAGCGGCCCCGGTCGTTCACAATGGTGACGCGCGCCGACTCGCCGGGGAGCAGGCCGGGAACAAAGATCACACGGCCCGCATGGCGGCCCATCGCTGCGCCGCCATGCGCCATGCATTCGACTTCGAGGATGAAAGAGTCGCTCAAGGAGTCGTTCACAGGATTCCTCTATCCACCGAAGGGGCACAGATCGGCGGGCTGGTAGTACCGATTGGCAT
>JAHEME010000401.1 GCA_024643825.1 Chloroflexota bacterium
CTCTCCGCCAACTGTTACCGTGACCGGGCGCAGCGGCTCGATCTCCTCGCGCCCCATAGTCCCTAGCAAGTTGCCGAAGCTGTCGATTTGCACGACTTCCCCGCGAATCACATCGCCGTCTATCGTGGGGCGGGGCGGGTGATAGCGGATGACATCCGTGACAGGTGGCCCGAACTCAGCCAGCGCCACGCCCGCCGCCAGATGTCCCCCCACCGGAGAGAACACATCCCGCCCGTGGAAGATCGCCGAGACATTCGGCAGGAAGTAATCTGCGTTGGTCAGATGTACCACCTCGACTGGGTCGCCGTTCGCCTCGGCGCGTTCCATCATCGGAGTACACACCCCGTTATCCGGCCCCACGAAGAACTGATCGCCAAACCGCGCCGCGATTCCGCGCCGTGCCGTGCCTACCCCCGGATCGACCACCACGATATGCACGGTCTCCGGCGGGAAGTAATGCGCGGTGTGCTTCAGCACCATCGCCGCCTGATGAATGTTCTGCGGGGCGATGTCGTGCGTCAGGTCAGCGATGGGCGCACCGGGCACGATCCGCCAGATCACGCCCTTGAGCACCGTATGTTCGCCGTCCGTCGTGCCAAAATCAGTGAGTAGAGTGATGTGTCGCATTGGGTTGACTTTCTGGTGCAGGGGAGCAATGCGCTCAGTATAGCCGCATGCCGTATGAGGATCAAAACACTTCCTTTCCCCGCAAAAAGCAAACTTGCACAATTGAGACTATCATTCAGTTGAGAACAACAGCGCACGTTTTCAAGAGATCTGTGAGGCACACCATGAAACGCTTATCTCGGCTGACGTTTGGTTTCGCTATCGTGTATACGGTTCTTCTAGTTGCCCCCGCCTTCCTCAGCATGCAGTTTGGCCTTTACCCCCTGATGAAATACGGAGATGTGATTGATATCCTGACTCCGCTGGTGCTCATTCCAATCTACTGGTTGCTGTTTCAGATGGATGAAGGCAAACCTCCGGGCGCAGCCGAAATCACGATCTTCCTGGTTCTGGCCGGATTCTGGGTGGAGGGTCAGGGGATGCACCTTTCGGCCAACTCTATCGGGCATCTGTTGACCGGGATGGAGGAGACTGACATCTATCGGCTTACTCACTTCTATGATGAAATCCTGAGTCATTATCTGTGGCACATAGGTGTCGTTGGGCTTTCCATCCTTCTGCTCTGGCGACAGTGGCACAATCCATACGAGAGAGAACGATCCTCCCTGTGGTGGGAAGGCATCGGGGGATTCATCTACGGGTTCACCTATTTCCTCAACATCGTCGAGGCTGGAACCGCGCCACTGGGCGTGCCGTTCGCCGCGTTGGTGGTTCTATTCGGTTTCCTCAGGGGGCGGACGAAACTACGCCAGCAGCCGATCCTGGCCTTCTTCTTCATTGCCTATCTCGTTGCATCGATCCTGTTCGCCGCGTGGGGAATCTACTGGGGCGGCCTCCCGGAGTTCAGCGCAGTCGGCATCATCAAATAACATCGGGATGTGTCCACCGTCTGCCGCACCGATCCGCCAGATCACGTCCCTGAGTACGGGTTGTTCGCCTTTGGTTGCGCCAAGAGCATTCAGCAATGTTTTCGGGGTAGGGGGAGCAATTGGTTCAGTGTAATCCCAGGCAGGACGAGCATCAAAACACCTGCGCGAGGCCACTTGTCGCACTGAGGCTGTGGGAAGCACACAGCCATTTGAGGAGACCTAAAGGGCTTGTGCTGTCGGATCGAGCCTAACCTGGTTAGGGCAGATCAGACCTCACATCAACTTACCGGGAGCCATTCAACAAAAGGGTCTGCAATTCGCGGGCCATCTCCTGCACGATAGGCTCTTCGAGGATGCTGCGGTGGCTGCCTTCCAGGGTAATGGTGGTCATATCACCTGCCACCCATTCGGCCCATGCGTCATGCGTGGCAGCGGGATCACTGGTACTCGCTTTGAAGAAGACTGCCCTGCCGTCATATTTCCTTGCAGGCCGATAGTTCGTAGCAGCGCGAAAATGGTAGGTCTTGATCCGTTTCGTTGGCGACCAATTCCCTTCGTGAAACGCGGTTTCCGCGCCGAGGAGACGATAAACCAGCCGGATGACATACCAGCGCCAGAAGTGCTTGAAACGCGACACCAGATAGGCAATCTTTTCTGCTGCCGACCGCTCGCTTAACGCTCGAACATCCTCCCGGATCGCTGCCTTGCCTCGTCCGGCCATAGAGGTTCGCGGCACAGGCGGCGCGGCGTGATCCCCATCGGCGGGAAGTCTCAACGGATTCTCGTCGCCGTCTTCTTCTACCTGACCGAAGTAGGTATCCATCATCGCCACCAGCCCTACGTCCTCACCCGCCGCCTGCAGTTGCAAGGCCATCTCAAAGGCAATCATGCCTCCCATCGAAAGGCCGCCTAAATAATACGGTCCCTGCGGTTGGATCTTCCTGATCTCGTTGACGTATTGCTTCGCCATACTGGGTAGGTCATCGACAGGTCTCGCTTTGCCATCCAGTCCCCGCGCCTGGATTCCGTAAACGGGTTGATCGTCACCCAGTTGCCGGGTAAGCGCATAATAGGGCATGATGTGCCCGGCGCGTGCATGCGCGAGGAACAGGGGGGGGTTGTCTCCTTCCGCCCGCAGCGGAACGACGATGCGCGCCTTTGGGGCGATGGAATTTCGATGAAGATACGCTGCCATCTCGCGGATGGTGGACGCTTCAAACAGGACATCCATCGTCAGTGAGCGATGCAGTTCCCGCTCAAGACGGTCAAAGATCTGCAATGCCAGCAAAGAGTGCCCCCCCAGGGCAAAGAAGTCATCTATGACGCCGATGGGGCTGAACCCGAATACCGATTCCCAGATGTATTGTATTTCCTGCTCCAGACCATCTTGCGATCCGACAAAATCATGCGGCAGATCATCAGGCCGCGCGATTTTGGGCACAGGCAGCGTCAGACGATCCACTTTTCCGGTCACCGTCCGGGGCAGCGCGTCCATCGTGATGAAATGCGCCGGGATCATAAAATCGGGCAGTCGATCACTCAGCCAGTCACGCAAATCTGACGCCGTAAAGAGTGCTCCTTCTTCGGCGATCAGATACGCCGCCAACTGCTTTTCGCCCTGCGGAGATGCAATCGCATTCACCACTGCTTCTTGGATAGCGGGATGATCGACCAGCGCGACCTCAATTTCAGCAGGCTCAACCCGATAGCCCCGAATCTTGACCTGAAAGTCTTTGCGGCCCAGATAGTCCAGGTTTCCGTCGGCTCGCAGCCTGCCGAGGTCGCCCGTCAGATACGTTCGCAGCGTGTCGCTGCCCGGAACCGGGAGAAATTTCTCGGCGGTCAGGGCTTTCTCATTCCAATAGCCCATCGCAAGATAAGCGGATGTAATGAGAATTTCTCCAACCTCACCGGTTTGTACCGGCTTCCCTGATTCATCGACGATTAGAATCTCAACGCCGTCCATCGCGCGACCCACAGGTGCGAGGCGCGTGTCAATGTGAGTGTCATGGGTAATGGGAAAGTAGCTGATTGATGCAATTTCTGACGCAGCCAGTAAGTTGATCAGTTTGCACTGGGGTGGAAAAGTTTTCTGAAACAACGCGATATCGTGTTTGGTGAATGCGTCACCTCCCTGCAACACTCTGCGCAGAGAGGATAATGCACTTGTGGCATCCGGGTGAGTGGCGATCTGGCGAAATAAGGAGGTGACAAAACCCATCACCGTAATTTCTTCGTGCTGCAACCACACCATAAAATTCGTCATGCCTAACTGCAAGAGGTCATAAAAATGGAGGGTAGCCCCGGCGAGCAGTGCATACAAGAAGCCCAGCGATCCTCCGAAACTGTAAGAAAAAAGGGCAGCAACCCGATCTCCAGGCGCATAGAAAAACAAATCTTTTGCATAAATGAACGCCCAGTGCAATGTCGTTCGGTTCGTATCATAAGGCCCTT
>JAHEME010000402.1 GCA_024643825.1 Chloroflexota bacterium
TTATTCTGACCCTGATCTTCCCAACGATTGCGAACTGGGGGGCAGGGCGTATGCTCCGGTTCGTGGAGACGTATGGGGCTTCACTTGTAGGGGAGCGGCTGATTCCATTTCTGCTTATGGTAGTTGGTTTCTTCCCAATATCTTTTTCTCTCATCATTGCACTGGAATCCTTTGTAGGGGAAAAGGAACGTCACAGTCTGGAGCCACTCCTTGCAACGCCCCTGACAAACTCTCAGCTATACGTTGGAAAGACCCTGAGTTCCACCCTTCCTCCTATTCTGGGCAGCCTGCTTGGTGTGACGGTCTATCTTGTGGGAATCTACGCAAATGTAAGCTGGACGCCGCCGCTCCAACTTCTGGTTCAGATCATCCTTCTGAATCTCGTACAGGCACTGGTGATGGTTGCTGCCGCTGTCGTGGTATCCAGCCAGACGACCAGTGTTCGTGCCGCGAATCTCCTGGCAAGTTTCATCATCATCCCTATGTCATTTCTCATTCAGGCGGAGGCTCTGATTATGTTCTGGGCACGCTATGACGTGCTCTGGTTGTTTATCATTGCCCTGATTTTGATCTACGCCGTGTTGGTGCGGATGGGGGTTAAGACGTTCAATCGGGAGGAATTGCTCGGCAACGAAATTGACGAACTTCATTTGATCGGTAGCCTCAAAAAGTGGTGGAATCTCGCGTGGGCACACCGGAATACAGGCACAAAACGGTCGCCTTGGCGCTGGTATAGGGAAGAGGTGCTTGGTGTTGTTGCCGAATTATGGCCTGCGATCCTTGTGGTTAGCATCGCTCTGACCGGGGCCTTCATTGTCGGTACCCGATATGCACATATCTATCGCATTCCAGCAAGTCTTTTGAATACAGAGAACTGGATTGAGCGTTTTGAACTGGCATTGAAGTCCATAGGTTTCTCTGGCCCTGCCGGGCTTCTACTGATTATTTGGCAGAATGTGCGGGTGCTGGCGCTAGCTTCTCTGGGAGCAGTCTTCTCCTTTGGCATCCTGGCAATAATGCTGTTGATGGTTCCCCTTGCCCTGGCGGGATACTTGAGTGCGCACCTTGTGGCGGCTGGGATCGATCCTCTTGTCGCATGGATGACACTACTTCCCCACAGCATCGTTGAGGTTCCTGCGGCTATCCTTGCAGGTGCCGCTGCCGTCCGATTAGGGGCGGCATTGATATCCCCGCCGCCGGGTAAAACGGTTGGAGCCGCCTGGCTTGAGGCACTGGCGGATGCAACACGCCTTTGGTTTACGTTGATCCTTCCTCTGTTGGCCCTTGCCGCCTTTATCGAAATCTATGGCACTCCGCTACTTGTGCGCTGGGCGGCAGGAGGTGGCTAACATCCCATCAAAAACGGTTTCTCGTGTGCCAGGACTCGTGGTTCTGGGGAGTGCTAATGCTGTCCCTGACGAGAGCCATGAGAATTCGCATTTGCTGCTCAAGGGGAGACAGGGGGCTGTGCTTATTGATTGTACCGGGCGTCCCCTCGTGAATCTGAAAAAGGCAGGCCTGGGAGTAGAGCAGCTTACTGATCTCATCCTGACGCATTTCCATCCCGATCATATCGCGGGTGTGCCAAACCTGATGATGGCCTCGTGGCTGGCTGGTCGCAAAGCATCACTCCGGGTATATGGGTTGCATCACTGCTTGGAACGTATTGAGGACCTGATGACCGCGTTTCATTGGGACGAATGGACAGGGTTTTTCCCTGTCGCATTTCATCACATCCCAGAACGCGAAGGAATGTTTGTGCTGGACAATGAGGACTTTCAAATTGTCGCATCCCCTGTACGGCACTATGTTCCGACGATTGGGCTGCGCGTGCTCGTGAAAGAAACAGGTTTTACGTTTGCTTATTCGTCTGATACCGTGCCCTGCCCGGAAACAGTGCGATTGGCGCAGGGGGCAGAATTGCTAATCCATGAAGCAAGTGGAGATGAGCCGTTGGGCCATTCGAGTGCGGCTCAAGCAGGGGAAATCGCGCAACAAGCAGGCGTAAAGAGGCTGGGGCTCATTCATTATCCAGTATGGAATACTGGGACAGAACACCTTGTGTCTCAGGCGAAGTCAAGCTTCGCTGGGGATGTCTTTCTATGCCAGGATTTCCTGGATATTCCCCTGACCTGACTTGCTGGATACCCGTTCCAAATATAGAGGTTTCGAAGCGAATCAAATCTGTTTGATAGGATCGTGTGGCTCAAGAGTCTTCGCCATGAATGATTTCGCACGAGGCATGTAGAAAGCTAAACTGGCCGCGTGGTGGCATGAGTTCCAGAACCTCAATAATCCGAAACGATTGCTTGCCAAGGGCGACAATATCTCCGATACGAGGGGGCTGCTCCACATTGGCAATTGCCCCAGGATGTTCTCCCCCAATTACGACATAGCTCACTTTGTAGATCATATGGATGTCCTTTCCCAAGTCTGTGAGGAACTGTGCCTGTGAGCTAGTCAAACCTACGGCGGCGAATCCTGAAGGAAAGATCTGCTGCGATATTGCGCATAATCCTGTATCCGGTAGCCGTATCTTTTTCACAGAGGTCGTTGAAAGCGTCTCTGGAAGCAGAGGCGACTACAGTGCCATCTATTGCAGCGCGTACTGTGGCTGAACGAACACCCTGATCAACTAACGCCATTTCACCTACTGACTGGCCGGGGCCAAGATTGACAATGGTACGGCCTGATGAGGTGTCTGGATCATTAACAATTACTTCCACAAAGCCTTTCTTTACCAGATAAAGATGCGCTCCCTGTTCTCCCTGTGTGAACAGAACTTCATTCTGATGATATTCTTTCAGTTCAAAGATTGTCGAAAGCTTCTGAAGCTGTGGCTCTGTTAGACCGGTAAACATCTCCACATTTCGCAGCAAATCTGTCAGATCCAATGTTTGCTTACCTTTCCTGACGTGCTTTCCAGGTACCCATTGAGATTCTACTACGTGCCAGGCCCATGCAAAACTGATCAAGGGGTTTCATGGGAAACCGAAACAATCTTGATACAGTTCTCGTAGAATTATTGCATAGTAGCGTCGATTCGCGTACCCTCATCAGAGGTACCCGGATCAAGTTGACGAGATGTAAGCTGGGCGATAGAATTGGCACAAGCGTTCTACGGTAAAGTTGTCAAGAGAAATCTACTGCAAAAAATGCGAAAGCTCAAGAGCAAACTACCTCAACATCCACAGCCAACGCGCCGCCTGCGTCAAACTCTATTCGAAATCGTGTTTTTCGCGGCACTCGCTATATTTGGTTTTAGCCTCGCGCTTGCGCTGCTGGGAAATTCAACCGATTCGGCTTCGACGGTACTGTCGCCACTGGTGCCAGTATCCAGGTTTGGCCCGGCACAGCCTGTACAGGCGGAGGGCCTCTACGAAGCTGCCAGCAGTCGTGCCCAGACAGTGCCGACTCTATCGCCAATCTTCACACCATCTGTCCGCTATTGGGAAGACCATCTTCTGGTGTGGGCGTCTGATCATCAGGTCGATCCGAATCTTGCTGCAACGGTAATGCAAATCGAATCGTGTGGTAATCCTGCTGCCCAATCAGGAGTTGGGGCAATGGGGTTATTCCAGGTTATGCCCTTTCACTTTTCCGCTGATGAACAACCGTTTGATCCTGATACGAATGCGCTGCGGGGTCTTGATTATCTTACCCAGGGGCTACAGGTTTCTGGGGGACATGCCGGGCTTGCCCTTGCAGGCTACAACGGGGGGCACTCCATCATTGCCCGTGGATATGAAGGATGGCATTCTGAAACCCAACGATACTATCGATGGGGGAGTGGGATCTACAGAGAAGCATCTGCAGGTTGGGATAGCAGCCCAACGTTAGCAGCATGGCTTTCGGCGGGCGGTCAGTCGCTATGTGATCAGGCGGAACAGTACCTGGGGATTGAGTCAGGAGACTCAATCTCAACGCACTAGGTTGCA
>JAHEME010000403.1:0-375 GCA_024643825.1 Chloroflexota bacterium
ACCGACATTGGTGGTCGCTGCCAGCAAGATTTCGCCCTTTTGCAATTGATCACCCCCCTCAGGTCCGCTCAAAAAGCGCACAATGCCTTCAACGCGGCCCGCTGAACCCGCCACCCCCTCAATCGTATCCGCCGCCCCCTCCATCTCCGGCACAGGGGTATGAGCATCAAAGTAGTCGCTACGACGGTTAGGGTCCGCCGCCCACTGAACAGGGTTGAAGCGCCCCCTGATCCACGCCGGATAGTCAGGCAGTGCCTTGTACTTCTCGTAGGTCTCGCGCCGGGCAGGAATGTATGCGGCCGATGTGCCCTCACCGGAGAGCATCTCCATAAGTTCCTGGCAGGTGAGGAAAAAGACATCGTCGCCCAAACCGGT
>JAHEME010000403.1:385-3929 GCA_024643825.1 Chloroflexota bacterium
GGTTAACTGCCCCGCCTTCAGAAAAAACGCCCGCACCGCCCCCACAGACCGGGTCAACTCCGAGCGCGCGGCCTCGCGGCGGTGCATCACCTGCAATACCCGATCAGCCTTCTGTTTCAGGCGAGTCGCTTTTTCAGAATAACGCGTCTCAAGTTCCGCCCAAAGCGCATCAGATTCGGCGGCACGACGCTGCAACATTTCGGGCACATCAATTGGATCTTGCTTAAACTCCGCCAGTCGTTTGTCAAGCCAGTTGGATGCTTCGCAGGGGCGAGGTACGGAAAGCTCGTTTTCATTCGCATGCCGGTGGCCGTACAGTTCGGTGTATTGTTCACGGCTCATCTCGCTATGCATAATCTGGTAAAGTCCTACCAGTGGCCCTATGCTTGCCAGTTGTCCTGAGCCGCTGCTTAACGTCGATAATATGGCTTGTGCCTCATCCTCTCCGGCCAACGCCACTAACTCGGCTTTTAGAGAAGCATAAGGCATCATGTAACCGTCATTGATCGCATCTTGAAGATAGAGAAGTTCCTCAAACAACGGGAACACTTCCGCGTGCCACAAAGTCAACATCGCGCCTGGGCTCTGCGCCTGTTGAATTTTTTGATAAAGGTCCTGACAGCGTTGCGGCGCCTCGTCAAGCACCTGCTTCCAGGTCTTTTTGAGCCTTATCACCTTCGGCGTAATCTTCACCACCACTGGAATCATATCCAGAATTAAGTGCATTGTTGACACGGGGATGATGGGGATGTCAACGTTGGTCGGCGGACGTCCCACAAAAACATCTAATTCGTCGACTCTCTTTTTGATCTTTAAGGACGTCGAATATATCACAGCGTAATTGATATACAGGCGACCGCCAATGTTGCCAAAGTTGGACACACCTGCGATCTTCAACGTCCCCATAACCTTCTGCCAGAGTGACCAGGTGCTTGGCGTCATCACCTCGGGATGTATCTCCTGCGTGACCCACAGATAATCGCCGGAAAAACTGCTGTTCCAGTCATAGGTGATCGGATCGTACTCAAGCAACGTCGTGATGGGCCGCGATTGGAGCAGATAGAGCTTAGCATCCGCAATACACCACTCACTATCCTGCGGGTACCCCAGGTCTTTCTCTAGGCGACTGCCCAACTTGTAGAGCTGACGGGCAAAAGGTTCGAGTGCGGGCGGCCCTTCGTAATCAACCCGCAACCACAGACCCTCGCGCCGTCTTAGCGTAAACATCTCGCCCGTAGCCTCGCCAGAGACAAGTTGATCACCCAGACCCTGGACAAAGTTTCCCACCATCTGCGTGCGGCTGCCGGTGACCGGATCTGCCGTGAACAGCACACCCGAAACCTCCGCTCGGACCAACTGCTGAACGACGACGGCGATCTCGTGGGCCGTATCCATACCTTTTGCCTTGCTGTAGGCTCGCACCCGTTCAGAGTGCCGCGACCGGCGCACGGTGCGGATGGCTTCCCGGATCATCTCATCGGTGTGCACGTCGAGCACCGTCTCGAACTCACCGGCAAACGACGCCTGGGCGGCATCCTCGCTCATAGCAGAAGAGCGGACGGCAAAGGCGGTCCTGCGATCCCTTTTGCGCACGCGGTCAAGGTGCGCTTGTACCTGCGTCCAGGCTTCTGGCTTTAGCTCATCACCATCAAAGGCCGTGGGCAGGATGACGAACCCATCCGGCACCGGGTAGCCGGCTTGATAAAGCTGTGCGAGCACGCCACCCTTGCCACCGGCAAAGGGTTGTTGCGCTGACGATAACTCACTAAAAGTCCGGACAAATTCTTTGTCTCGACCTGCCTCTCGCATTGTATTTACCTCCTATCGATCTGGACGACCGAAATTAACGCTAAGTTAAGATCCCATAGCTTGCACAGCATCCCCCGCAGGGCGGCCTGGTCGGCGACGGGGCCGGTGAGGGTGGTGACGCCGCCCTCAAACGTGACTATCATACCGCTGAACCAGTCCGACCAGCCTTCGTCGATCCTTCCCTGTACTTGAATCTGGTAAGTCATCGGCCTATTTGGGTCAGGATGTTGTTTCATTGGCATCCCCTCCATTCAGATCGTAGTTATACGGTCAGTATACCACCAAACAGGTACGGTTGAGACCGGACGAAAGTATGGTTGGGGTACAGTTTGGCGGAAAAAAGAACAGCCCCAGACGCGCTATCCGGGGCTGCTGGCTTTCGCTTGCGGCGGCTATGCTCAAACGGCAGGAAGAACGCCCAACGACCTGGCCTTGGCCACCGCCTGCGTCCGATTCTTGACGCCCAGTTTGCTATAAATGTTGCCGGTGTGCCACTTGACGGTGCGCGTTGAGATGGAGAGTCTTTGGGCAATTTCCTGATTGGAGAGCCCCTCGGCGATGAGTTGGAGCACCTCCAACTCGCGTTCGCTCAGAGGTTCTACCATCTCTGCCTGCGGTTCCTGTGCTGCCGGCTCCAAAGCGGGGAACGCCGCCAGCAGCCGCCCAGCGTACTCCGGCGCAATGCCGTGTGCGGCGGCCTGGTAGAGCAACCGCGCCATCGGCTCGCCTTCGTCCACAAAGGGACGCACGTAGCCGGC
The DNA here is from genome assembly GCA_024643825.1 of Chloroflexota bacterium. Classification (GTDB taxonomy): domain Bacteria; phylum Chloroflexota; class Anaerolineae; order Aggregatilineales; family UBA3940; genus JAHEME01. The sequence goes on from JAHEME010000403.1 coordinate 2,953, forward strand.
CGGCTCGGCGAGGGAGAGGGCACGGTCCAAAGCGGCCATCCCTTGCGCCATATCATCCTGCGCGTGGAAAGCCAATGCCCTGAGGATTTGGAATCGGATCACCCGCTCGTTCAAGCCCCAGCGTTCCGCTATCACCAGCAGTGGCTCCAACACCGCCAGCACCTCATCCGGCCGGCCATGGGCCAGCAGCACCCGTATCAGCGCGGAATACTCGGCGGTACGCCGCCGGCGGCTGCGGAAGAAATTGTCGCCGACCCTCGTTTCCAGTTCGGTCAGAGCGACATCGACCGTCAGTCCTCGTTCCTCAAGCCAGCGCAAGGCTGCTTCGAGATCGCCCTGCGTCACCCAGAGATGTGCCTGGTGCGCGGCTACCAGGATGTCGTCCAACTCGGTAGCGTCGGTCTTAAGAGCGAGTTGCTGCGCCTTCTGGATCGCTTCCCGGGCGCCGTCCACGTCCCCCTGCGCCTGCCTGACATACGCCAGGGAGATGTAGCCATCCATAGCCCCGGCCTCACCCCATCGCCCGGTCAGCTCGATGCCTTCGATAAGATAGCGCGCCGCGGCTTCCAGATCGTTCCATTGATAGAACAGCCGGCCCAATCCCATTAGCGCCTCACCGGCGATAGGCAGCAGATGTCCTTGCTCGTCCGTTGCCCATTCCAGCGCCTGTTGATAGATATCTTTCGCCTGGTAGAGCCGTCCTTGCTGCATGCGCAGTTCGGCGATGTTACATAGCACCATCACGGCGATCATGACGTTGCCGGCCCTGTGGCTCATTCTGGCGACCTGGTCGAGGGCATGGGTGCTGGCTGCGAGATCGCCGTCCACCAGGTGAGACAGGCCCAGAATCCAGGTGGCAAGATTGCGCAGGAACAGATCGTCCTCTGACAATCGCTCCAACGCCTGGCTAGAAAGCTCGGCCGCACGGGGTATCTGGCCCCGATAGAGAGCGAGCAAGGCGCGCAGGGGAGCCGTTT
>JAHEME010000404.1 GCA_024643825.1 Chloroflexota bacterium
AAGCTCTGCCTGTTCCTCTCTGGCGTTCCGAATGGAGTTTAGAGCCTCCAGCACATCGGATAACTGACGATATGTATCCTGATCCAGCCAGCGATCCTGCATCCACTGCTGCAATCGCTGATCGTCCAAGCTCTGAAGTTCTTCGCGGCGGCTCATCAGGAACCGTTCCTGTCGAACAAACTCGGTGATTGACCCAGCAGGGGCTTCCACGCGCCAGCGGCGCTCGGTGGCGGTGGCGGAATCTGGCTCCCGCATATCGAATAGCTCATGTCCACTGCTAATCGGAGCCTCGACTGTGACCGTCTTCTCCTGCCCGGTGTGGTTCTCAATGCTGTAAGTCACGCGCGTCACACGGTATTCCTCAATGATCACATACCCGCTGCTGCCATCAATCTGTAATCCCGCCATGTGCTGTGATCGCTGCATCTGTTCCGAGACACGCACGCCAAGTTCGACCGCATACGGCAGATAAACCTCGCCGCCATCTCTGGTAAAGGCAAGGATCGCCTCCCCGCTGTATGCGCCATCTTCGATCACGGTCACGGGGCCGCGTTCCAGTGTCAGCCCGGTTCGATTCTCAAAGCGCAACGCCGCTACTGGATGTTCGGGGTGCTTCTGCCCGTTGTAGAGCAGTTCTTTTTGATAGGCGAGGTCGGCATTCAGAATCGGGACCAGTGCCGAATCTCCGCGCTTCACCGAGACAGGAGTAGTTACGACGTACTGAAAGAACTCCCCGACTTCGTGACCGTCTGCATTGGTGAATGCCGCATCCGCTATCGCCGCCCGCATCGGAGTGGGACGTGCCTCACCCAGCACACTACCTGGCGCGAGCGCGAAACCATCTACTGCGGACTCTTCTCGCATGGCCTGCGGCGCAGGCGCGATGCGCTTGAGCAGCCCCCCGCCGCGATACTCGACAGGGGCAGCGGCAATGCGCGTCTCATCCTCGACCACCGGACGCTCAGGAATGCGCGATGAGTACAAATCGTACACAAATGAGATCGGCTGTCCGGCCACAAGCGTCACGGCAACCTCTTCGAGGTCTTCGTCGAGGCGGTTATCGAATAGGCCCCACCCCTGCAACAGCGCCGAACCTGCATCCCCCTCATCCTCGCTCTCCGCCACCAATCGATAGCTAACGCGCCAGGTGGGACTGGGAACGACGTAGTACACCACCAGATGGTGATCGCCGGGACTCATCCGCAGCGTGACGCTGCGACGAAGCTCCTCACTCATGCTGGTATCCAGAAAGTAGTGCAGATCGTGGCTGGCGCGGTCGTCGTGAAGCTGCACGCTTTCGATTTGCTTCAGCGCAACCACCCGTACGAGGGCGTGTTCAATGGCAACCGAGACCAGCGAATCGCCGAGGGTGTCTTCTTCCCCCGCTGCCAGGTCAATGCCGATCAACCTTCCGCGAATCGCCGACGCATCTGCCATCAGCGTAATCTCGCGCCCGCGCAGGTCGCGAAGCAAATCCACCAGACTGGCCGAATCAGAAAGCCGAATCGAACTATCGGTCAGCCGCGAGGCTTTATCCAGAGGAGTCTGGTAATGAATGCCCAGCACCTGCCCGCCCTGCCGATCAAACGCCGCCAGACTCTTGAGCACATCGTTGATCTCGTCGTGGCGGAAGGTCAGGGTAACTTCCTCCGCTTGAATCTCGCCTTCTCGTCGGAAGAACCCGACCCCATGCTTGTACAGCACCATCTCACGAACCGGGAGTGTATCCATCATGGCCTCACTTCGTTATCCGTCCTACAGCGATCCTACTCTGATTTAGGCTGGATGCCAGTTCATCCACCCATTTTGCACATTTTATCGGATGCGAGTATTGATAGTGACACACCGAACCCAACATCGAACCAATAGTCAGTCTGAGGAGCTTCCCCCTATGACCCCCTATGAATACGATCTCATCGTGATAGGCTCCGGCCCTGCCGGGCAGCGAGCCGCGATTCAGGCCGCCAAGCTGGATAAACATGTCGCGGTGGTGGAACGGAAGACCGTCATCGGCGGGGTTTGCATCAATACGGGCACGATTCCCAGCAAGACTCTGCGTGAGGCGGCCCTGTATCTTTCTGGCTACCGCGAGCGTGGCCTGTATGGGGCCTCCTACGCGGTCAAAGAGCAAATCACGATGGAAGACCTGCTGTTTCGTACCGATCATGTGGTACGCAACGAAATTGACGTGACCCGTCATCAACTGCGGCGCAACGGAATCGAAGTTATCAACGCAGAAGCGTCCTTCGTTGATCCTCACACAATTCACCTCAACTATGTGGATGGGCGCGGCTCGCGCGATGTCTCGACTCAGTTTGTGGTGGTAGCTACAGGAACGACCGTTGCGGATCATGAACACATCCCCTTTGATGGCAAATCGATCTTTACCAGCGACGACATCCTTCAACTTGATCACCTCCCGCACAGCCTGACCGTGATCGGAGGCGGTGTCATCGGCATCGAATATGCGAGCATCTTTGCTACGCTGGGGGTGCGCGTCACTCTGATTGAGAAGCGCGACAAGTTATTGACGTTCGTCGATGAGGAGATCATCGATGCGCTGGTCTATCACCTGCGGATGAATCGTCTCACCGTCCGCCTCGGCGAAGAGGTGAGCGGTATAGAATCCCAGGAAGACGGACGTGTCAGGATCAATCTCGCCAGTGGCAAAGAGATCGTGACCGAGACCGCCCTGCACAGCATCGGGCGAACAGGCGCGACCGACAAACTGAACCTCAAGGCGGCGGGATTGAAGGCCGATAATCGAGGCCGTCTGACCTCGAATGAAAACTACCAGACCAAGGTAGAGAACATCTATGCCGTTGGGGATGTCATTGGATTTCCCAGCCTCGCATCTACATCGATGGAGCAGGGGCGCATGGCTGCCGCCCATGCTTTTGGCCTTGAGGCGAAAAGCATCCGCGAGTTGTTCCCGTATGGCATCTACACCGTGCCGGAGATTTCTACAGTCGGCCCCAACGAACAGGAGCTAACAGCACAGAACATCCCGTACGAGATTGGCAAAGCCTACTACCGCGAGATCGCCAGGGGCCAGATCATCGGGGATAGCTCCGGCATGCTCAAACTGATCTTCCACCGGGAAACACGCAAGCTGTTGAGTACGCATATCATTGGGGAGGGAGCCAGCGAGTTGATCCACATTGGTCAGGCAGTGTTGGCCTTTGGGGGAACCGTGGATTACTTTATTAGCAACGTATTCAATTACCCGACTCTGGCGGAGTGCTATAAGACGGCGGCGTTCGACGGTGTAAACCGACTCGCCTGACTGCCTATGGGATCACGGGGACATTCCCTACGATCACGTCATCGATCTGCGCCAGTCCTTCCGGGCCAGCTTTAGCGTTGACAAGCTCAAATCGCAGGATGATCGACTGTCCCTGATACTGGCTCAAATCGACCCATGCCCGATCAAAGACCTCCTGGCTGGTCTCTGTACGCCAGAGGATACCTTGCTCATTCTCCGTGATGGCTCGTACGCGCAGCGTTGTACCTGACTGCGGCAGGCGATACCAGAAGCTCAACAGCGCGCCCGACCAGCCCTGCGGCAGATCGACGGTAGTTTCTGCTCCGGGCGTTCCCCATGCTCGACGGCTGCCGCGCAGTTGAAGGACATCTCCCTCTGCAGGCTGATCGGTCACTCGTACGGTCGAGACATCAGATGTGGAAGACCACCGCCAGCCCTGCGAACCGAATTCAAACTGGCTGTTTGACACGAAGTTCTGTGTGGGCAGCAGCAGCCAGGTCGTAAGAGATTGCTCCGCCAGCGAGATTTCAAATGGCTGCCCTGGCTCCAGTTGACCCTGTGCTGATCCGTCAATCTTTGCTACACGTACAAGGCCCGGTGCGGTGATGATCGTTGCCAAACCTGCTGCATCGGCGTCATGGAGTGTGCCATCACTGAGCGTG
>JAHEME010000405.1 GCA_024643825.1 Chloroflexota bacterium
AACGCTGGCAGAGAAGATCGACGAGTTGATGACGACGGGCGAACTAGCTTTCTACAACAAGCTCGCCGCCGAAATCCCACCTGGCGTGGTGGCGATGACGAAAATTCCGGGGCTTGGCCCTAAAAAAGTTGCCGCCTTCTGGAAGGAACGTGGAATCACCAGCGTGGAAGCACTTCAGGCGGCGGCGGAACAGGGAACACTCCGCGACCTGCCCGGCATGGGGGCCAAGAGCGAAGCCAAGGTGCTAGAAGGCATCGCGGCACTGGCAAGCCGAACCGGGCGGGTGCGCATCAGTGATGCGCGGCCCATCGCCCTGACGCTGCTGGAAGCTCTGATGGAAGTCCCCGGCGCACTTCATGGGAATGTAGGCGGATCATTGCGAAGGTGGCGCGATACCATCGGCGACATCGACCTGCTGATCGCCAGCACCGACCCGGAGCCGATCATGCAAGCCTTCGTGCAGCGCCCGGAGGTTGCCCGGATCAACGGACAGGGGATCACCAAGACATCGGTTGATCTGCATGTGGGGCTTCAGGTAGACCTGCGGGTGCTCCCCCCGGATCGATATGGGACACTGCTGGCCTACTTCACCGGGAGCCAGACGCACAACGTCAAAATGCGCGAACTGGCGCTGAAGCAGGGGCTGTCGCTCAACGAACACGGATTCACGCCCGTCGATGGTGGGCCGGAAATCCTGTGCGCGACGGAAGAAGAAGTCTACACCACACTCGGCATGCCCTGGATTCCCCCAGAACTCCGCGAGGATCACGGCGAAATCGATGCAGCACTGGCGGGAAATCTCCCGACGCTGATCACGGTTGCACATATGCGCGGCGATCTGCAAATGCACACCACATGGAGCGATGGCAAGACCTCGGTGCTGGAGATGGCACAAGCAGCGCAGGATCATGGCTACGAGTACATCCTGATCACCGATCACAGCCACAGCCTGGGGATCGTGCAGGGGGTCAAGCCGGAGGACATCGCAGCGCAGCGGGCGGAAATCGACGCGGCGAATGCCGAACTCGGCGGGGCGATACGCATCCTGCATGGGATCGAGGTGGAAATCCGTGCGGACGGCTCGCTGGACTACGACGACGCTACACTGGCGCAGTTCGACATCGTACAGGCATCGCTGCATACGAGTTTGCGGCAGCCACGTGCGCAGATCACTGACCGGGTACTGAGCGCGATCCGCAACCCGCATGTCTCGATCATCGGGCATCCACGCGGGCGGCTGATCCCGGATCGGGAGCCTGCTGACCTCGATATGGACGCGATCTTCGCAGCGGCAAAGCAGCACGATGTTGCCCTGGAAATCAACGCCAACCCGCATCGGCTCGATCTGGATGACGCGCATGCGCGCAGAGCACGCGAACTTGGGATAAAATTGACCATCAGCACGGACGCGCATCAACCGGGTGAGCTTGATCTGATGAAATACGGGATCGCAGTAGCCCGGCGGGCGTGGGTGGGCGCTGATGACGTCGTCAACACGTGGTCGTTGGATCGGGTGCAGGCCTGGGTACAAGGGAGACAGGGATGAGCCCACTACATGGACATACTTCGGTCATCGAAAAGGCCTTTCCGGGTCTGCCCGAAGAAGCGATTCAGAAGCTGCGCAACTTCGCAGTGAAGAAGTCGTACCCGCCTCAGACGATTCTATGCCGCGAGGGTGAACCCGCAGACACGTTCTATGTGGTCATCAAGGGCAGGGTAATCGTCACGCGGGACATGGAAGGCGACGACGACTTCGTAATGGGGTTCCTGGGGCCGGGACAGTACTTCGGGGAAATGGCACTATTAAGCGACGATACACGCTCTGCGACCGTGACCACGATTGTGGATTCCGAGTGTCTGGAAATCACCAAGGATCAGTTTGAGGAAGTGTTCGGCGCCAGCCCTGCGGTCGCCCGCAGCATCCTCAACACGCTGATCAACATCGTACGGCAAACTGACCAGCGGGCGATCCACGATCTCGAAGAACGCAACGCGGAGTTGGCGCAAGCCTACTCTGACCTGGAAGCGGCACAGGCCGACCGCATCGAACGGGCGGCACTTGAGGCTCAGATGGAAGTCGCAGGGAAAGCCCAGCGCAGCCTGCTGCCGGATGATCTACCTGCCGTGCCGGGCTACCACTTCGCGGCCCGGTTTGAGCCAGCGCGTCACATTGGCGGGGACTTCTACGATGTACGGCTGCTGCCTGATGGGCGAGTCTCGGTAGTAGTGGCGGATGTCTCCGACAAGGGCGCTCATGCGGCGCTATTCATGGCGGTAGCACGAACGCTATTTCTCACTGAGGAACAGCATCACAAGAATCCGGTGGATATTGTCTCGGCTGTGCATCGTGGGTTGATCGCGGCCTCTAGCTACGATATGTTCGTGACGGCACTGTATGCGGTGCTCGATCCATCGAATGGCACACTGCACTATGTTCGCGCCGGGCATGATGAGCCGCTGTGGGTACACCATGACGGGGAGTCGCAGTTCCTTTCCGGCAAGGGACGTTTTCTCGGATTATGGCAGGAAATGCCCCCTGTGCTGGAAGAGCAGTCGATTCAGCTTCACAGTGGGGACTGCCTGGTGATCTACAGCGATGGCGTCACCGATATGCGCAGCCAGACGGGTGAATCGTATGGACGGGATCGACTGAATCAACTCGTCAAGACGATCCGAATCTATGACGCGGATCGGATTGCCAAGTCGATCTATGAGGCGGTGCAAGGGCATCGGAATCACACCGAGGCATTTGACGACTTTACGCTGCTCGTGCTGCGCGTTGAATAAGGACTCTAACAAGGTATGAGTGACCAGTATCCCCCCCGTGATCCGAATCAGCAGCGCCCGCCCGTAGTCTCGCCACGCCCTCCGGCGGAGCGCATCCCAGGCATCCGGCAAGACGCAACACGGGCCACTGCCCCTCCCAGGCAGGAAGCCAAGCCGAAACGAGGCCGCGCGCCGCGCCAGCCTGCCGATCCTTCGACCTCGGCGCTGTACGTACCCTGGTGGGGGTTTGCGATTGTGATCGTGATCGTAGCCGGGATCACATGCGGGTTATGGGCGCTGGTCTTCATGAACCGGGGCGACGCTATCGCGGGGGTGGGGCCGACACCAACGCCGATCTTCGTGGTGATCACAGCAACCCCGACGCTCGGCCCGGCTCCTGGAGAAGAGTCTCCTATCCCGCCAGCCGGGGGCGCTCCGGGGGTAAATACACCTTCGCCAACTGAGTTCTCGCCGGGGGCTAATGCCACACCAGATGAGAGCCTGCCGATTCTGGTTGGCAGCCTGGTGGAAGTATTCGGCACCGAGGGCGACGGGGTAGCTGTACGGCAGGGACCGGGACTGACCTACTCATATTTCTTTGTGGGACAAGATGGCGACCGATTCAACGTCGATGAGGGGCCACGGGAGAGCGACGGCTATGTGTGGTGGCAGGTCACAGACCCGAATGATCCCGACCGAGCCGGGTGGGTAGTGGAAGACTTCCTGCGGGTGATCATTCAGTAGCGCCGCCTTCCAGCTTGCGCAGCAACCGTTCCCGGCGATGTTCGAGCACACGCAGCGCCTCGGCGCGACGATAGCCGGGCCGCCAGCCTTCGGCAAGCGTGATGCCAGTGTGAGTCCAACCTAACGCCTGCTGCAAGTCCTTCGCATGCCATTCGTAGAACTTGGCTAACTCTTCGTGCCCGGTTATGTCCATCCTGAGGTCGGCGAGAAGCTCCCAGTAAGGCACGGCTTCCGATGATCGACCGGATCGTTTCAACATCTCCGCCATCCCTGCCAGAAGTTCCTCCCGAACGGAGCCATCAGAATCTTCCTCAAGAGCAGTACGGTAGACGGCTTCTGACTGCTCGACCATCCCCTGCTTCTGATACCAGCGTGCAAGACTCAGCCGATCATCGACCGGGATGCCGGGGGCA
>JAHEME010000406.1 GCA_024643825.1 Chloroflexota bacterium
CGTGCCATGGGACATTGACTGAACGGCCTGTTTTTGTGACAGTGGATGATCCGAACGATCCCGCGATTCGGCGGGCTAATCTCAACACGAACTATGATCTCACTACAGGTGCCGAGGTTCTACTCGCGCCCGATGGCACAAAGATGGGATCAATCCGACTGCAAGACGGGACCATTGCGCAGGTAGGAAAGGTAACGGGTACGTGGTATCAAATCCCAGTGGTGGCTGATTCCGCCTGCCAGCAGAAGCCGGATCAGCAGGAAGCCCGCTACTGCCACGAATGCCACGATGCGCGCACCGAGCAATCGCCGAACCCGTAGAACCGAAAAGACTCTCCCCGTAGTCAATCTATCCGAACGTGCTACACTACAAAACCTCTGAACGGAGATGATCCCTGTTGAGGGCTGTTGGAGATTCCATGCCACTTACTCATTCTCGCACCCTGCGCGTACGCCATTATGAATGCGATGCTTATGGACACGTCAACAATGCGAACTACGTGCGCTATATGCAGGAAACGGCCTTCGATGCGTCGGCTGCTGCTGGCTATGGAATCGCACGCTATGAGGCAATGGGGCGAATCTGGTTGGTGCGTGATACAGATATTGAGTATCTGCAACCACTGCGTTATGGGGACAGCGTGACGATCACAACGTGGGTTGCGGATATGAGGAAAGTGCGTTCGCAGCGGGCCTATGAATTTCGGAATGATGCGACACAAGAACTCGCAGCACGGGCACACACGGACTGGGTCTTTCTCGACATAGCTACAGGACGGCCCGCCCCAATTCCAGAAGAACTGATGGCGGCTTTCTTCCCGGAAGGGGTCCCGACGGGAGTCCCCCCGCGTGAGCACTTCCCAACACCGCCTCCGCCACCAACGGGTGTATTTTCGATGCCACGCATTGTAGAGTGGCGGGACATCGACCCGATGCAGCACGTCAACAATGCTACCTATCTGGCTTACATGGATGACTGCGGCGTACAGGTCAGCCGAGCACATGGGTGGTCGATGGAGCGTATGGCCTCTGAGGGTTTTGGGATCGTCACACGACGGAATCGCATTGACTATCGGCAGCCGGCTCTGTTGGATGATGATCTGATCATCGCCACATGGGTTTCGGGGGTACGCAGCAGTTCGGCAACGCGCCATTATACGATCACCCGCGCGAATGATGACGCACTGCTGGCACAAGCCAACGCGCAGTATGTATGGGTCGATCTCACAAGTAGAAAACTAATCCGCATCCCGGAGTATTTTCTGAGGGATTTCGCCGATAACATTGTGGATTAGGACTGCTGCGCCGTTCTTCCCCTCAGAACTATTGACCTCTTGGATGTGCCTACACGATACGCTATAGTCTGGCGCGGAAGCCTGCGATGGCTGTATGCCGATCTTATATTGACCATGGAAACGGGAATGGTATGACGAAGAATCCTATTTTTGTGATATTGGAGGGCGACCAAACGGGGCAGGAACTGCTCGATGAAGCCCTGAGAGTTCTTACCCCTAACGTAATACGCCTTGAGCTTGCCTTTGAACGGTATGACCTCTCGCTGGAGAATCGGCGCGAGACAAAGAATGATGTCGTTCGCAAAGCCGCTGATCGAATTAAAGAAACGGGACTGGGCATCAAGGCTGCGACGATTACGCCCGGCGACCCGGATGATGTGGGAAGCCCCAACGCCTTATTGCGTGAACTGCTGGGCGCACAGGTGATTCTGCGAACAGGGCGGCGCATTCCGCATATCCGCCCGATGGGAGGAGTCCATGCTCCTATCGCCGTCGCGCGAATGGCGGTTGAAGACGCCTACAATGCGGAAGAGTGGCGAGAAGGGGAGGGCCTTGATGAGCGAGCTTACAGCACACGGTACATCACACGCCGCACCTGTCGCACGGTTGCAGAGTACGCCTTTCGGTACGCACAGCGCAACAATGCCAAAGTCTTTGGCGGCCCCAAGTATACGGTAAGCCCGGTGTATGAGGGGATGCTCAAAGAGGAGATGGACGCGGCTCACGAACGCTATCCACAAGTTCCGTACGATCCACAATTGATCGATGCGACCTATGCACTGCTGTTGGAAATGACGGGAGAAGCGTTGGTGATCCCCGCATTGAACCGTGATGGGGATACACTGAGCGATCTGGTGTTGAAGATGTTTGGCACGATTGCGGGAGCCGAGTCGATCATTCTGACCTTTGATGAAGAATTCGCGGTCAAAACGGCTGTCACCGAAGCCCCCCACGGCACAGCGCCGAGCCTTCAGGGGAAGAACATTGCAAACCCGATGGCGATGATCCTGGCAGGGGCGGCTTTGCTGCGCTATGTGCGAACCGAACCAGCCACCAATGCCAGCCGTGCGATCTATGAAGCTGTATTTGAAACAGTCTACGAAGGGACGCGAACCGTTGATCTGGGTGGATCGGCCACAACGACCGAATTCACCGACAAGGTGATCGCCGCCGTCAAAGGCAAGCTGGAAGTCTGGGAAAGCCTGGGAACCTCGTAACGAAGGTACAGGCGGAAGCCCATTTAGAGAGAATGTTTTGAACACAAAGACTTTCAAAACACTGGAGCTCGATAAGATTCTCGACCGCCTGGGGAGTTATGCGGCTTTTTCAGCGAGCGAGGTTTGGCTGCGCTCACTGGAGCCGACTTCCATTCTGGAAGAGGCACAGCGCCGCCAACAGGAAACGACAGAAGCCCGCGATCTGCTAGAGGAGCGCAGCCAGGCAACGGTCGGGGGGGCGCGTGATGTGCGCCCTTATGTGCATGGCGCAGCACGGGGCGTTCTCCTCAGCCCGGCGCAGCTTCTGGAAATCAAGGGGACGCTGCTGGCGGCGGGTGCTTTGCGTCGCACGATCCTGCCGATGGAAGCACGGTTCCCGCTGCTGGCGGACCTTGCCTACAATCTGCAAGAGGCCAAACCTATCGTCGAGGCGATTCGACAGGTGATCGATGATCAGGGTGAGGTGCAGGACTCCGCCAGCCCTGCGCTCGCTCGCATCCGAGGCGATCTGCGGGGTGCACACAGCAGATTGCACAGCAAGCTGCAATCGATTGTCAACAGCGGAAGCAATGCGCCATATCTGCAAGAGGCCCTAATCACGATGCGTTCGGGCCGCTATGTAATTCCCATCAAAGCGGAGGCGAAAGGGCGCATCAAGGGGATCGTTCACGATCAGTCTTCGTCTGGCGCGACGTTATTCATCGAACCGCTGGCAACGGTAGAGATCAACAATCAGATTCGAGAATTGGAACTGGCGGAAGACGAAGAGATCCGCCGTCTGCTGGCGGAGCTGACCGATCTGGTGGGCAACGAAGCGGACGCGATTGCTCTCACGGTTGATATGCTGGCAGAGTTGGATTGCGCCTTCGCGCGGGCCAAGTTCGCGAATGCGATGAGAGCCAGCGCACCGACTCTGGTTGGCTTTGACGAAGATCGCAGCCCCGGCAGCACGATTCGACTGTTTCATGCCCGCCACCCGCTGCTTGATCCGCACACGGTCGTCCCGATTGATGTGGCGCTGGAAGATGACACGCATATTCTGGTTGTAACCGGGCCGAACACGGGCGGGAAGACAGTGAGCCTCAAGACGGTGGGGCTGCTGGTGCTGATGGCTCAATGCGGATTGCATTTGCCTGCCTCGGAGGATTCGGTTCTCACCGTCTTTGAATCGATCTATGCAGATATTGGGGACGAACAAAGCATCGAGCAATCGTTAAGCACGTTTTCTTCGCATTTACGCAACATCATCGGGATTCTCGATAAGGCGGATGATCACAGCCTGATTTTACTGGACGAACTGGGTTCGGGAACCGATCCGGCGGAAGGCTCGGCGCTGGCCAGGGCACTGCTCACCCACTTTCTGGAGCAGGGGGTGACGACGTTCGCGACCACGCATTACCCGGAAC
>JAHEME010000407.1 GCA_024643825.1 Chloroflexota bacterium
TCGGGTTGGGGGACAGCTTCCTTCGCCACATTCAGCGCACCCGTGTATTGATCCACCTTCTGGATGGCGCTGGGCTTGATCCAATTGCAGATTTTGTACAAACGAACACTGAGTTGACACTGTTTGATCCGAACCTCGCCGACAAGCCGCAGATCGTTGCCCTGACAAAAGCTGAACTTGCTGATTCACAGCGCCACTGGCCCAGTGTAGAGAAGTTCATGCAGGCGAGCGGAATACCCGTGCTTCAGATTTCGTCAGCCACCCATAGTGGTTTGCAGGAACTGATGGTTTCTACTCGCACATTGCTAGCGGAGCACAAAATAGAGCATCCCACTGAAGATGTGCCGGAGTTTGTCTTCGATTCGGGCGATCTGGATTTCAAGATTCGACGAGAAAACGAGTCCTTCCGGGTTGTTGGAAAAAGTATCGAGCGTGCGGCTGCAATGACATATTGGGAATATCATGAAGCCGTAGTTCGCTTTCATCAGATTATGACGTCGCTTGGGATTACAAAAGCTCTACAAGATGCAGGAGCCACACAGGGCGATACGGTGCTAATTGGGCCATACGAACTGGAATGGCAAGATTGATGTCCATAGGAGTATTAGGTGGCACATTTGATCCGCCACATTATGGACACCTTATTTTTGCGGAACATACTTTGGATAAACTTGAACTCGACCGTGTTCTATGGGTTCCGGCAGGAGATCCTCCACATAAACAGGGCAAACCAATCTCCCCCGTAACGGATCGACTTGGCATGGTGGAATGTGCCATCGCCACGAATGACGCTTTTGAGCTTTCGCGAGTCGATATTGATCGATCTGGCCCCCACTACTCAGTTGATATGGTGAGAGCCATCAAGACTCAATATCGGCATACTCAAATAGTCTTCTTGATAGGAGCAGATTCACTTCGGGACTTAGCGAAGTGGCACAAACCCTCAGAACTCGTTGAACAGGTAACTCTTGCGATCATGGGGCGTGGCCCAGACGCTCCAAATATGCGAGAATTGGAGAAAGAATTTCCAGGGATTCACACTCGACTGCATTTTCTGGATGTTCCTCAGATCGATATTTCAAGCGAGTATATTCGCCAACAGATTTCAACGCATCGAACTGCGCGCTATCTCCTCCCAGATACCGTCCTTGAATATATTCAATCACACAAGCTTTACCGCCCCCTCTCACAGGAATAGCCTCAAATGATGACGCGGCTATCCGCATTTGCATCGCTTGCTGTTCTCGTTTTGGTTGCTGCTGGCTGCTCAGAGGCAGCACCGGATCAGGTAACTCCTACTACTCTTGCTGTTGTCGAGGTTCCCACGACTTTGCAAGAGTCAGAGCCGGTTCTTGTTGCCCCTTCTCCTCCAAGCCTAACTGAGTCAGCATTGGTCGGAATTCGACAACGTGGAGAGCTTCGGGTTGGTATCCTGTACAATTATCCGCCTTTTGGCACGCTGGTGCTTGATGGCAGTGTTGGTGGATTTGAAGTTGACTTAGCCCGCGAAATAGCAAACCGCTGGGGTGTTTCCGTCTCCTTTGTTCAGGTGACACGGCAAACCCGTCTACCTCTGCTTGAAACAGGGGCTATCGATATAATTGGGGCCGCGATGCCTCATCGTCGCGAATTAGAATCGCTTGTTGACTTTTCAGAGACGACTTTTCGGAGTGGCACTTATCTACTTGTTTCAGGGGCTTCAGGAATTCAGTCTGCAGATCAAATAGGCGCTGGGCCGATTGGAGTTCTTGGACATGATGAGGAGAGTGTCACCTCAGACTACTTCGCTGCTCGTGGCATGAAACCTACAACACAGATGTACACTACCATTGATGAAGCGACACGTGCTCTTGGTGACGACGTTATCAAAGCAATCTCTGGACGCCGAGAGCAGTTGATTCTTGCCTCCTCCGTGGTCCCAGATACCCAGATTCTTGAGGAACCGCTGTTAGAGGAGCCTTATGCGTTTGCCGTAAGGCGTGGGGATGCACCGCTTCGTGATCTACTGAACTTGACCTTACAGGCGATCATTGCGGAGAATGCAATTGGAGAGATATTTACTTCAAACTTCTACGGCTATGCGGCAGATGCTTATGCTATTTTGCCGGGGGATTCTCCCGTTGACATGGCAACCTTCCCATCAGACTTACCGACTCACGAGAGTGCATTGGCCCGATTTCGGCGCGGCGAACCTCTACGTGTTGCAGGCTTAGATTTGACTGCCCAGCCGCAACCATTCGACAGCCTTCAGATCGTGGATGGATTCAATCGTGCGGTGATAAATGAAATGGCTCGCCGCTGGCGAGTTGCTGTTGTAGAAACCCCACAGAGTGCTGGAGATGCCGGGTTGGGTCTTCTCCGTGATGGTCAAACCGACATTGTAGTGGGGCTGCGAGCGGATCGAAGTCAGATGGCTGCGGTTTCATTCAGTGAGCCATATTATGCTCGTGCTTTGCGACTGATCCATTTGACCGATGTTACTGTGTACGGGATCGGCGACCTTGAGTTCAAACCCTCTATGGTTACTGATCCCGTCGATGTGAGTCGCGATCTTGTTGAAGATAACAATGGTAACCCGGATATTCAGCAAGCGTCATCTTATGAGGAAGGGTTTGACTCACTTACAAATCGCATCGTGAATGCGGTCATAGGAGATGAATTTGCGCTCGTTTTGATGTCAAGAGCTGACGACCGTATTGTGTTTGATGAGCGACGATATCGACCCGTTGACTATGCAATGGCGGTTTCGCCCTATGATTCGGATTTGCTTTCGCTCATCAATTTTACTCTACAGGACATGTATAAAGATGGCATTCTCAATACACTTCAGCAGCAATATCTCGCCCCATATCTACCAGTCGGGGAAGATCTTGATCCGTTTGACGTTGAGTTGTGGCCTGGTGATGGAAGTTTCTTAGGATTTCCGACCGAGGATCGCTAGAGGATAAATCGAAGCGTTACAATCTCAAGAGGCCCTGCCTCAAAAACGACTCGTCCCTGGCGGTCAATCTTTACTTTCTTGCCCTTATCCTGTTGTTCATTGAGCTTTGCACAATATACTTTCTTGACGGCGACTGCCATATGCAGGGCTACCTCCTGGGAGGTGGACAGGACATTGAATCCTCGAATGATGAGGTCACGTGATCCATCCATCGCTTGCTTGATCCCAGTGATGAGGAATGCCTCGCATTCGCAATCAACCATACTATTCACTGCTGGCAGCTCTCCATTGGAATCTACAATGGGTACAGTTGTAGGTCTTGTCTGCGTAGCCCACGCTTCATGCCATGCACTCAGAAGATCCGAATTATGAGATATCACCGAATAACTATAGGAATACTCACTCAGACATTGCCCTTTTGGAGTAGGTACTGAGCCGATTTTTCTTCCGCTGGTTGGCGATCCTGTCATTCCCACGCTTCGCAGCAGGGTCAATGCAATATCAGTCCCCTCGCCATTTCGGGAAATTGACACTTCCGGTAGGCCGCGATTGCTGATTGTCAAGCCGTTTTCACTACCAACCACCGTGACAAATGCACGTTGCAGTCTCTC
Organism: Chloroflexota bacterium; assembly: GCA_024643825.1. Classification (GTDB taxonomy): domain Bacteria; phylum Chloroflexota; class Anaerolineae; order Aggregatilineales; family UBA3940; genus JAHEME01. Next base: position 3,553 of record JAHEME010000407.1, read on the forward strand.
ACTATGTAGCTCCTCGCCAGACATTTCCGTTACCTGGAAATGGCCGTCCACATAAGTCGCGGCATTAGGCATCTCTATTGGGAAGTGAACTCTGAGGCGATGATCCATTGCGGCGTTGGATACTGTCACATCAACATCAACTCTTGCGATGCCCTGTGCCAGTCGTATAGTTGTCCAGATGGATACTGGCACGAACTGAGCAGCCAAAGGAAGCCTGGCTCTCCGATCTTCCGTAAGCGATTGTGGCAGGCGAAAGATTTGGAACAGGCTCAGAACCTGAACGACGTTACCAACGCTTCTCGCTGGCCTCAAGGGAGTATTTGTAGCAATGTCAATGATCGTATCACGTTCTGGTGATTGAAATT
>JAHEME010000408.1:0-2237 GCA_024643825.1 Chloroflexota bacterium
GCACTAGTCCCAGCCATCCGGCTCAAGGGCGACGATGCGGTTGGCCTTCTGCGCGACGTATACATGGTAAGGCGTGCCGTTCTTCACCTGCCACGTATGAAACGGAGGTCGGAAGCTGCGGCCCGTGACTTCGAGGTACCAGCCCGCGCGGCGCACTGAGTAGACGCGGATCGGCCCCGTGAGGCATTCGACCTTGCCATCCGCTGCTGCGATGCGCGTTCGATTGTAATCTGCGAATCCGAGGATCAGGGCGGCGGCGGCCAGCCCACCTCCCAGCAGCCATTGGACAGGGACCAGCGGCTTGTTGACGATGAAGGCGAGAATGGCGACCAGCGCCAGGGCGATGACGAACCCGCCGATGAGATTGTTCAGACCGCTTTGCACGATGGTGCGCGCCTGACTCTTGCTGAGATGGCCTGCCCGGTTTGCCTCCAGATCGTCTGTCGTCAGATGCATGATCCCCAACAAATCCTCACGATGACCCATTGGTGCTCTCCATGATGGTGTGATGTCAGGCGTCCCGGCAGTAGACCTGCGCTTTGGGGGCCTGCGATGGTAGCCACTGTGTGGGGAAATTATATCAGCGCGCTGCATGCAGGGGAAGAGTGCCGGAGGCGTGTTGTCATCACCCATGCAGGCGGGTGAGCGAGGATGATCCGACCCCCAGCCCTGCATGGGTTCCCGTCCCGATCCTTCGCTCAGGGCTGGACGCCGCTGGGCGGAGTTGGGTTGTCGCCGCCACTGCCGCCGTCGCCCCCGTCCCCTCCGCCCCCTGACCCATTACCGCATACTTGCGCATCGTAGCAGCTTCCGCCCGCGCAAACCGGGTTCGATCCGAGACCGGAACAGTCGGCATCGCTGCTGCATGGCGAACCGCAGCTAACGCTCCCGGAACCCCCGCCGGAATCATCGGTAGCAGGCGTTGCCGTCGAAGGGGGCTGTGACGTAGCGGGGGGCGGATTGGAGCCTCCCCCGGTCGAGCCTCCGTCTGTGTCGGCAGGTGCAGTCGGCTGGACTGTGGGTGTGGGTAAATCGGTCGGCACAACCGCTGCGGGCGGCAGCGGGGTAAACGTTGCCGTCAACGGTGGATTCCCGGCGCTCCAATTGTCTTCCCCGCGCGAGGCAGCGGTAGCGAGTCGCGGGATGTCGAGCGAGATCGAGGGGAACGCTACTTCCCACGGGCTGTAATTCGCGTCGAGGTGTGAGCGTCCGCTCTCCTGGATCAGTGGGGGCAGCAAGCCGCGAATGCTCCAGCGAGAACAGATCGCCACAGCCGCCAGAATCATAAGCATGACCATGAAGACGATCCAGATTGTCCAGCGCTGTGGCGGGAATCGCAATCGAAGCGGCAGTTGTGCCACCTGGAATGCAGTCGAGTTGGGTACGTTTCCTGCTGCTTCGATGGGGCTTCGGAGTTCTCTGTTGTGCTGCGACATGAGTCCTCCTTCTCGGATGGATACTCTCATGATACAACAAAAAACGCTGCCTGTGCGGAAGATATCCTGTTTCCGCATTTATACCCCGCCGCGATACGCGGGTGATCCGGGCTCATCCCACCGCCCGACCTGCACATGTTCCCGATTCGCGCCGCGAAGAACAAGCGAGGGTGAGGCATGAAACGAAAAGACGGCTCACCGCGAGCCGTCTGTCTTTGGGATCGCATACTCATTGTGAGGGTATGCCATCACTATAGTCTTTATGAACAAAGAGCATATCTGTATGGCTTGCTAAATTTCCAAGCCGTTGGAGTTTGTAAAAGGACACCAAGAGAAAATCATGATCCGTCAGAAAATCATAGATACGGGTGAATGATGGCATATTCTTGTACATCTCGACGAAGTTCATCTCACAATAAATCAGACGTATCTTCTTGGCGCGGATTGTCTCTTCCGCTCCCTTAAATACCTCAAGTTCAAACCCCTGTGTATCCGACTTCAAGACATCTATCTCTTCAATGCCTTGTTCATAGCAGAAACGATCAACTGTGTTGACTTCGACCGAAGTCTCGTGCGTTACTTCTCCCCACCCGAACGGCCCAAGAGGTAAGAAGGAACTCATATCTGGGTGAGAGTTTTCCAGGAACGTCATTTTTCCAACGGCTGACCCCATGGCGCAGTTCCACAAGTGAACATCTGTCAGTTTCAATGCCGTCTTCCTAAGCGTTTCATACGTTGTAGGGCTTGGCTCGAAAGAGTGAATGATGCATCGCGGGAATTGAGAACGAAAGTGATCAATCG
>JAHEME010000408.1:2247-3913 GCA_024643825.1 Chloroflexota bacterium
CTACATTAGCCCCAACATCGAGGAAAAGCGGCTGGTCGCTCTGTATAAACTTCGACATATCCGTCAAGGTTTTTGTCCCCATTGGATGGGGATCGTATTGGACAATGTCATAACCAAAACTGCGAATGATGCGGCGAAAAGTTTCTTTCATAGGATATTTATGGCCTCCTGATCATTCATCTCCGCTATGGCCTTCTCAATCCCAGATAGCACCCCGCGCCAACGATCACTCACCATCATCGCCGTCATCGCCGCCCGGCCTGGCTGCCTCCCCGCGATAGATGGGCGACTCCGGGTGCTCCGGGTCAGTGAAACGGGTCATGTCGGTGCCGGGCGTGAGGAATTCGTGAGTCACATTGGCAAGCCATCACGCATCATGATCGTGGCAAAGGAACATCCTTGCCAGCAAAATCGGCCTCTGCCATCTCGCGCTGTGCCAGGATTAACTCACGCACCGCGTCCAGCAAGTTCTCACCAGCTTCCTTCCGCGTCTTTCCCTGAGAGAAGCCGCCGGGGAACTCCACTGCGGTAGCCACCCACCATTTTCCATCACGCTCGAACACGGCGCTAAATTCCTGTTGCATCGTTATGCCTCACGCATGTTTCAACACTCATAGGTTAGATGATTATGATCAAGGTTTTTGGAAAGCGCAATCGATGCCCCCCCAACATTCTTGATGGCTTGGCCTCGGTGCCCATTGCCCTTTCTGGCGCACCATGACCAGCGCCGCATGAAACGAAAAGACGGCTCACAATGAGCCGTCCCTTAGCAAGACCGTTCTTAGCTGTCCTTCAAGTTTTGATCTAGCTTCTTGTTGATCTTCTTGGCGGTCTTCTTTGTTGAGCAATAGAACTGTTCTCTGGTAAGACCGCTTTGGCGGATCATGGATCTTATTAAGTCGATGCCAAAATCACCGTGCGTGTCTACTGTGACCAGACGCTTTTTGTCATCTATGTTGTCATGGCCCCACTGCTCATGACTGCTGCTCGTGTGCAATAGAGTAAATCCGCGAGCTTCCAGGATTGCTTGGATCTCGCGGACTGTAAGTGACGGATACTTTTTGCTGCCCATCAAGCATGGGTAAGTGTAGGCTGACCCAGATTTGAATCATTTGTTACTGTGTTGGAATAGACCTTGATATTTTCCCGCATCGACCTAAAGGTACCTTCAAGATGAAATAGCAAAGTATTGATATGGTATTTCAGTCGATTCCTGAAAGGGGAAGGTCGCGGTATAAGCTCCTCATACCAGCCCTGGCTGGCCGCAGTCTTGAGATAGCCAACGACGGCATCATTTAAGGCTTCTACGGCCTCTTGCATGCTATCGCGTACTACAGCGATATCTAGATCTATACACTCAGCATAGACCTTTTTATCACGTCGCGTATAAGCATAGTTTCGGAGAACAATAGGCTGTTCAGTTCCCATATGACTCCCCTTAGTAGATTGCTGATGACTGTGAACAATTTAATCACTTTATGAAACAATCTAATCATATTGTGAACTAATTATAGTGTAAGACAGTAATACACTTCTGGCAACTTCTTAGGTACAATTACCGATTCCATCTTATCCCCGATGCCCGTTCCCATTGCTGCCCCGCTATGATGCAGCGCCGCACGAAACGAAAAGATGGCTCACCGTGAGCCGCCTCCAATCCAAACCC
>JAHEME010000017.1 GCA_024643825.1 Chloroflexota bacterium
CATGACTAATCTTGCAAATAATCCGGGTTGGTATACCGATGAAGGGACACATCTGGATATCGCCCGACATTTGCTTGAAGGGCACGTGCGTTATTTAGCTGTGAACCAATCGACTCTTCTCTTCGCCAAGCTGCCCGCATTCGATCTTTTGCTGGCAGGTCTAATGCGAATCCTAGGAGTCAAGATCACAACGCTGCGGCTGCTCACTGGCTGCCTTGGTGTTATGTCTACCGCATCTCTATATGGAATGACTCGATCCATTGTAGGGAAGTCCAGACCTGCACTGCCGCTGCTGGTAGGGCTGATCGCTGCAATCATGCCGAGAGCCGTTCTCTACAGCCGCTTTGGATTCAGCTACAACCTGCTCGCCCCTATGATTCCGATGATTGTACTGGGGCTGTTTCGCTACCTGGAGTCGCGAGATCGCAGATGGCTGGCTGTTTCGGCGCTGCTCATAGGGTTGGGTTCCCTCTCAGATTTGCTCATGCTGGTGTTTCTTGTACCCATGATGCTGGTGGTTTCTTCTCGTAGTTGGCGCGATCTGCTGGGGAGTACAGCCTGCGCTCTGTTGCCCTTCTTTCTGTTGAACATCTTCATGCTGGTGACAATCCCGCAGGCGTGGTTATTTGATCTACGATATACCTTGTTTCGCCTCAATGGGATGACGTGGATCGAACAGCTTGGTACATTAGCACAGAATATCGCCTTGCTTGTCTTGCAGGATACTTGGATTGCCCTTGGACTGGTAGGATTGCTGATTTTGCGCCCGGTGCGGCTGCGAAACCTGAGTTTGCTGTTATTCCTCTTGCCACTGGTTATCATAGGCCGTACAGTCCCCCTGACTCAACTAAGCGCCTACTACTTGATTCCCCTTCTTCCCTTCTTAGCACTTGGCATAGGAGCACTGCTCGATGTGGGCATCCCTACTGCCGCCGAGTCATTTCGTGCAGGCACAGATTCGATCATAAGCGCATGGCAAGTACCTCGACATGATCAGATCGCGTACATCGCTGGTTGGGTGATGGCTGTTCTACTGGTAAGTATCCCAATTGGTTTCACAATTGTATCTGAACTGGAAAGTAGCCAAACACTGGTTCTCACAGAAATCGATCCCTTTCTGATCAACGGAATCGACGCACAACAGGTTGCGAACTATATCAACGCCAACGCCCGACCAGAGGATGTAGTGATTGCTTCTCCGGCTGTGGCATGGCTCCTTGACGTCCATGCCGCCGATTTTCAGATGGCAGCGGCGGCAGAAGGGGCTGCCACCCCTCATCTGCCAGGGAATATTCCCCCGAACCGCTTTGTGTTTGACCCACGCTTTGACACGGCCCACTATGTCGTTGTAGATAATTTGTGGCGCAATTGGGCCGGGGTAAACATCCCGCAGGTTTACGCAATGCTCCTCGATCTTCAATCGTGGGATCGTGTATTTTCCGCAGGGCCAATTGAGGTTTACGAGAATCCTTCGAGGCAGCCGACCTCACCTCCGTGATTGCCGCAATATCCCATTGTCAGGTACAATGCCCCACATGATCCATCAGGGGCAAGCCTCTGTTTTCAGCCGCGAATACGAGAATTATGTCAACCACCGAACTTGAAGCACTGGTCGGACATCTGTTTGTCGTCAGTGGCCGATCCATAAGCGCGGCATCTCCGGGGGCCATTGCGATGCCCCCGCCACGCCGTCCTGCCCGTGGACGTGACTCAGATACTTTCTTTGGGTTGGTAGGACTCAACGCGGGTCAGCACGAATTGGCTTCCATGTATGAAGAGGCCGTTCACGGAGTTGCGGAAGCGTACTTCAAGACCGGGGGAAGCGTAACTTCTGCGCTGCGTGATGCCCTTGCCGATCTCAATGCAACCCTGAAACACGAGAACCAGAACCGCCCGTCTCCACTGGAGGTGGGATTAGCCTGTGCCATTCTGCGCGAGCAGGAGCTTTACATTGCTGTCGTCGGCCCGGCCCGCTGCTTCCTCGCACGGGAAGACTTCGTTGAACGTCTCCCAACGGATGAGGAACTTGAGGAAGGCGCGCCACCGCTTGGGATCGACAACGAACCCGATGTCCGATTCTATCGGCGCGAGGTTCGCCCTGGAGACTTCCTCATTCTGGCGGATTCCACGTTGAATCACCTGAAGAGTGCCGCTATTCGGCATGCTGTGGAAACAGGCCAGGTGGATGCGGCTGTCATTAATCTGCGCAGCGTCACAGGGGACTTCGCCGCCGCCGAGGTGATCAAGTTTGTCACACCACTGGCAGAAGGGGAGGTCGATGCAGTGTCACCACCGCGACGCATGCCCCTTGTACCTCCTATGCAGGAACTGACCACAGCATCGCTCCCCCCCTCAGCAGTTGAGGCGACTGAGTCATTCGACGGAATCAACACCTCCGCAGTGCCCCTAGAAGCTGAAATCAGCCCAAGACCCCGCGCGCTTCCCTTCTTCCGCCAGATCGGGCGCAATGCCGCGATGGGCCTCGCTGGAGCCACAGGACGAACACGAACATTTGTTGGCCGGATGATGCCTGATGAATCAGCAGACAATCCGCTTGCGCAGCGTTTTCATCTTTCTACCACAATGCAGGTGGGAGTCGCGGTTGCGGTCGCGGTGCTCGTCGCGCTGGTCACAACCGCAGTCTACCGAATTCAGGGGTCTACGTCTCAATATGCACAGTTAGTACGCGAAGCCCAGACAGAAATTGACGCCGCTAAAGCGGGCGGGAATGATCAAGCCACTGCCCGCCCGCACTGGGAAACCGCTGTGTTTCTTCTTGATGAAGCTGCCAAAATCCGCAATCCAAGCGCGGAAATCTGGCGGGTTCGCGGAGAGGCCCTGGCTGCGCTCGACTCGTATGACCATGTAACAAGGGTCGATCCCGTCCTGCTGCGTGAATACGATCCCGGAGCGTACCTGCGCGGCCCGATTGTCCAGGGAATCAATGTGTACACGATAGACACCACGGGAGACATTCTGTATCGTGAAGACCTGAACGAAGTGGGCACGGCACTCGTCAATCGTGATCCGCAAATTGTTACTCGTAAGGGCGAGATTATCGACAATCAGATTGTAGGGAGTCTGATTGACCTCGCATGGATGAGGGAAGGCGCTATCCCTCAGCGGAACGTGCTGGCTGTCCTCTCGCGGGATACCTCTGGCAATGGGCTGTTGATCACCTATTCTCCGAGTTTTGATGCAGCAGCGATAGTGCTGCCCAGTTCGCAAGCATGGGTAAACCCAAGCGCCTTTGCGATTTACGACCGCGATCTTTATATTCTCGATAGCGGCGCTAACGAGATTTGGCGCTATGCTGCTGGCGCAGCCTCTTACACGAACACACCGCAGCGCTATTTTACCGACGTTGTGCCCGATCTGAGTGACGCAATTGACATGGAGATCGATACCAATGGCAATGTGTTCGTCTTACATGCCAGCGGGCATTTAACAAAATACTTCTTTGGAAGGCCGCAGGACTTTGCCTTCGAGGGCTTACCGCAGCCGATCTCGCACCCTACGGCTCTCTTCCTCAACCTAAGTCCCTTTGACCGCGCCTTTTTCATTGCGGATCCAGGGGGAAGCAGAATCTACGGCACGACGCTCACAGGCGACTTCTTGCAGAACTACAAAGACGCAGACAATACAATTTTCGAGGCTGTCTCCGGCGTATTCAATCTGGATCAACCGCCTCACATGTACCTTACTGCCGGCAACCGCCTGTATTATTTTCCGCGACCATAGGCAGGTGCTATAATCGCGCTCCGCAGCCAGTTTGCGTACCTGTGAATATAGGTTTTTATGCTACTTTGCCCGATTTTCCTTGCCACCTGATGTGTAGAGTCTTCTAATGGGTCATCGAGATCCCCAACATGTTCGCCGACGCCAGCGTGTAGAATTACCTCACTGGGCCACCTATGCCCTTACAGGTGGTTTTGTGATCCTTGTTCTGGGCCTGGGGTATCTGACCTTCAATCAGGTCAAAGGGTTTGTCGCCAACGCGCCGTGGGGATCAGGGCAGATCGGCAGCCCGCAGGAAGGTGCTGGACAACCCGGCAGCGATCCACTCGACGTTGCGCCTCAAAATGTGGCTGATTGGTCTGGTGGGCGAGTAACCGTACTTCTCCTTGGCATTGACGAACGCCAACTGGAGCATGGGCCGTGGCGCACCGATACCATGATGCTTCTCACCATTGATCCGGCAACAAAATCGGCAGCTATGCTTTCCCTACCGCGCGATCTGTGGGTGGAGATCCCCGATTATGGCGGGCAGTATGATCGCATCAACACGGCGAACTTCCGAGGCGATGCCGATCAATATCCCGGTGGCGGCGGCCCCGCACTCGCCATGAAAACAGTGCAGTATAACTTTGGCGTTCCGGTAGATTACTTCGCTTCGGTGAACTTTTACGCCTTTGTTCAGATTATTGATCGGTTGGGCTGCATCCCCATCACAGTGCCAGAAACAATTGATGACCCGGATTATCCGGCGGCAGAAGGCAGCGGCTACGACCCGTTCCATATTGATCAGGGTGAGTACTGCATGGGCGGGGAGACCCTGCTGAAATACGCCCGCACCCGTGCCACCTTTGGCAGTGACTTTGACCGTGCGGCCCGTCAGCAGCAGGTGCTTCTGGCGATCCGTGACCATATTTTGGACACGGGCGACCTCCCCAATCTGATTACCCAATCGCCCGATATTTATAGCGATGTTCAGGCGGGTGTAAATACCAATCTCTCGTTAGAGCAAATCATCCAGATTGGGCGGCTCGCCTCTACGATCCCGCGCGAAAACATCTGCACTGCCGTCATTAGCGGGGAATACATTGAGGAACTTGTAACCCTCGATGATGGAAGCCAGGTGATCATCTGGAATCGAGAGAAGGTACGCCAGCTTGTAGCGGATATGTTCAGCCGCACAGGGCAATGTGATACCACCCAGCCGGGAACGGGTGAGGATCTAGCAGCAGCCGCAAAAGCCGAGGGCGCGCTGGTCAGCATTGTCAATGGAACCCAGCAGGAAGGACTTGCTACCGAAACCGCAAACCTCCTGGGGGCCAGCGGAATTAACGTCGCCAGCGTGGGAAATGCGGATCGGTTCGATTATCAAACCACCATCATTTATGACTACCGGGACAAACCGCAAACAGCACGTTACCTGGCGCAACTTCTCTCTCTGCCGGAAAGTACGATCATCAGCGCCGAGCCAACTACCAGCCTCTATGACATTCAGATCATCCTCGGTGCAGATTATCTGAACCAGTAAGTGAGCGGGGTTGTATCAAAACAAGAGGCTTGCCGTTCGGATCACGGCAAGCCTCTTGTTTCTAGTTTCGCCTTGGGCTGCGGATCAGGCGGCTAAATGATTGGCGCGGGCAATATCCTCCGCTAGAAAAAACACGTCATCTTTGCCTTCCAGTTTCTCTTGAATCTTGGATACTATCAAGTCAAGATGCGTATTATGAGTCACAAAGTCCAGATCGTCTGCGGGCACGATCAGAACCGGACTTAGCTTGAATCGACCGATCCAATCTTCATAGAGAAGGTTCAACCGATTGAGGTAATGAGGATCAATATCCTGCTCAAACTCACGACCGCGCCGCTGAATGCGATCCTGCAAGGTTGTTATTGAAGCCCGGAGATAAACCACCACATCCGGCGCAGGCAAGAAATCCGTCAATACATTGTAGAGTTCAAGGTAGCTATCCCAGTCCCTCTGGGTCATAGATCCCTGTTGATATAAATTGCGAGCAAAGATCTCAGCATCCTCATATACACTACGATCCTGGATGACAGAATCAGGCCATTCCATAAGCTGATGATGGTGACGTAGGCGACGTGTCAGGAAGAATATCTGGGAATGGAAGCTCCATGTCCGCATGTCGGAATAGAAGTCCGCTAGATAGGGATTATCATCCACTGCTTCGTAAAAAGCCTTCCAGCCCATATGCTCTGAAATCATCTGCGTTAGCGTACTCTTCCCTACGCCAACATTCCCAGCCACTGCCACGAACTTCTTGCCCACAGTCATTCTGCCTCCTCGATAGTGATCGGATTTTCTTGAACGAGTTGCCCATCTTCCCAGCGGCGCTGGGCATTAATCATCATCTTTTCCAGATAGGCTTTTTCCAGATTGATTCCGGCATAGTTACTCAACTTTAAGAGGTAAGCCAAACAGTCAGCCAATTCATCCTGAATGGACGAACGAAGCTCTCTCAGCGCCTCATCGTGCGCTCTTTCTGCGCCCATCCCCGCATGTGTATGGCGGCTTTGTCGCATCCACACCAGCTTCAGCACACTGGCAAGCTCGCCAATCTCTTCGCTCAGGCCGATAAAATTGAGATAGGGATCGGGATCAAATCCTTTTTCTGCATCCAATGAGACATGGAACTGCTGAAAATCTGACAGGCTGTGCGGCCCATCCTCCAACTCATGCAGGATCGCCACGGGTGCGCGCTCTGGGACTGGTCCAACGCCGGGAAGCTGCACTTGATACGTACCGACCCCCAGCGTGCTCTTGATACGTTCCAGCACCTGTGCGAGATCAGATGGGTTCTGCACGATGTTGAGATTGTTGGTATCGAGGATCAAAATCGGGCCGTCTTCATATCGAGAAACAAACTGTTCGTAGGCAATTCTCAGTTTCTCGATATAATTTCTATCCATGTTTCTTTCGTAGGGTCGATCTCGTGCAGCAATACGGGCCATGAGCACATCCAGGTCAGCACGCAAATAGACCAACAGATCCGGGCGTGGAATTTTCTCTCCCAGGGCTGCATAGACACGCTCGTACATCAGAAGCTCATCTCCCATCAGGGTGAGGTGAGCAAATAAGCTATCTTTGGCAAAGGTGTAATCCGAAACAATGGGACTTTGCTTCAGCACATGAGGGACAGTCGCACTTTGCTGACGGTAGCGGCTCAGGAGGAAGAACATCTGAGTCTGAAACGCATAGCGATCCTGATCGCTGTAAAAGTCCGAGAGGAAAGGGTTTTCATCAAATTCTTCAAGCAGGACTTCACCGCCAAGTTCAGGAGCCAGAAACCGGGCAAGCGTAGTCTTACCCACCCCAATGACACCCTCAATGGCTATATAGGGTTGACGAATCATGTGCGTTATTCCGTTTGATTTCCCTTACGGGCTGCGCGGCATGCTGCAACAGATGATGAAATTTCACAGCACCCGTACGTCCGTGAAGTGATCCGGCTTGCGACCCAAAAGACGTACTTCGAGATCCATCCTAATGGATTGGTGGGCAGGATACCCGACCCCGCGAGTCTATGCAAACCACAACGTTAGAAGAAGGTATTGATCGGTCAGAATCGGATGAAAACCTGGATTATTTGATCTGACCATTAGCAGGGTTGGAAGCAAAATGGTTGAGCCAACACAGGTTCCTATATTCAACTCCTCTTCCGTCAAGTTGGCGCTAGAGCGCCTACGGCAAGCTCGCCCGCTTGGTAATAATCCGTTGCGTCGCTTGATCTGGTTGGAGAAGCAAACAGAAGAGCACGGTCCCCTAGTTTCTCCCGCAGGGGTGGAAGTTGCCCTGTGGGAATCACTGGTCAGAATCATTGAGGAGAGGCTTAACGATCTTCGTATCCTGGAACAGCAGGAACCCATCTCTGCTCACGAGAGAGAGGCCGTGAACAGCCAACTTCGTGCTGATTTTTCTACTAACAATGATGAGCTTCGCGCATGGAGCATCCTTTATCATCGCTACGCGCGGGTTGATCTGAATCTCAAACTGGGAGAGATTGCATCCATGCTTGCCATGGATCCTCGTCAGATTCGGCGACACATGACGCATGGGCTTCGCAGGCTCACAGAACATCTCAGCAATCTGGAAGTACAGGCAAGATCGATGAACTGGCAGATGTGGCTCTCCTCAAAGCTGCCGCCGCCTTCCTATGCCACTATTTTTGGGTTTGACCAACCATTACAACAACTCCTCTCTATTCTTGAAGGGGCGGCTCCTCCTCAGGCTGTCATCGTGACAGGGCCGGGAGGAAGCGGAAAAACGACCCTTGCGCGCCTCGCAGCCCAGCACTTAATTGCTCATCAAATCTTTCAAGACCTCGCCTGGTTGACCCTTGAACCACCAGCGACCTACAACACCCTACTAACCATGCTCGCGGCTGATCTCGGATACTATCACCTAGCTCATGCAGAGCCTGCCGAGTTAGAAGGCAGCCTGCGCGTGCGTCTGGAAGCGATCCCCACGATTGTTATCATTGATAACGCAGATAGCCTGGAACGCTATGATGCGATCTTCCCTCGTCTCAACAGCCTAATATCAACTGGACGCGTGCTGGCAATCATGCGCCCACAACCTACTCAGGGGATACCCATTTATGTGTATCCAATCCCACCCTTGAGCGAGACTGACCTCATCGGTCTGATTCGAGAGACCGCTGGACTGCGTCCCATCCGTCAGGTAATGGCACTGGGAGACTCCGGGATTCAGCAGATTGCGCATGCGGTAGGTGGAAATCCACTGGCAGCCAAGACGGTCACGAGCCAGCTTGCGTTCTTGCCGCTGGATCGCGTCCTTAGTGGACTTCCTCAGATACAAACGCCAGAGGGGGAACTGCTATTTGATCGGCTGTATGGTTCGATGTGGTCAACGCTGCCCCCTGAAGGGCAGCGAGTAGCCATCGCATTAAGCATTCTCACTGACGATGATACTGATTGGGCGACCATACAGATGATCACGGAGTTGCCACCGAATACGCTTGATGCGGCGCTGAGTGATCTGGGTACGGCCTCGTTTATTGATGTGCTGGGCTCACAACCAGGCTATTCTATGCCCCCGCTGGCGCGAACGTTCGTAATCGAACAGGCGAATCGGGAGGAGTGTCAGGATGTTTATCGACAGATGCTGGCAGCCACGATCACACAGCAGCAAAGCCAGGAGACTGCTGAGGATTCCGATCTCGATATTGTTCCAGAAAATGCCGCCAATCTTGTCGCTTTGATGCGCAGGCAAATCGCCATTTCCATATCCCCTGAACAAATTGGTGCTACTGCATTAGCGGCGGCTGACCAAGCGCAGCGGGCGGGTGTGTGGGCGGCATGGCGAGAAGTGCTGCGCTATGTCCGTGATGGCCTGCAAAACATGGGTGACTATCCGCCGCAAATGGCTGATATTTACCTAGAATTGGGCATCGCCGCCCGCTGGCTTGGAGATTTTGAGGAAGCAAGCTCTGCATTTGAAGAAGGGCTGGCAAGATATCGTACCCAGAATAATGCCAGTCGACAGTCCCTGGTACTGATTGAGATGGGACAGTTATATGAAACCCTGGGTCAAACAGATTTTGCCTTCCAAGCCTATGAAGAATCCTTACAACTTGCGGGAAGGCAAGGTCTATCCTTACAACGAAGACGTGCTCTCAATGGATTGGCAGGGCTGGCGCTCAACAATGATCGTCCGTTTCAGGCGCTAGAACTCCTCCAGGAAGCAACGACAACTGATCCCAATGATCCGCCAGACGGTCAGACTCTCAGCCTCCTGGGATCTGCCTATCTTACCTGTGGGAAAATTCATGAATCGCTCGACGCGCAGCAGCAAGCCATCGATTGGTTCCTGGAGCACGAGGATTATCCCCGATTAGCTCGTGCTTATATGCGGATTGGAATGGCGTTCCATGCGGCGGAACAAACAGAGCAAGCATTTCAGCACCTCCAACAGGGACTTGCCTTGATGCGAGAAATGGCGGATGCGTTTGGTCAGGCACGCCTGTTCACCAATCTGGGCGTGCTGTATGCGTCGCACAATCACTGGCAGGATGCGCTGGTCACATGGAAGTTTGCGCTTTCCCTTCAAGAGAAACTCAACGACCGAGTAGGTATCGCTACAACTGTATACAACATTGCTGATCTGGAATGGAAATTGGGACGTCTTGCTGAGTCCCATCAGAACCTCAACCGTGCCCGAGGCATGGCAGAGCAGCTAAATCTCGTTCCTCTCCTAGAAAAGATTCGCACCCACCCTCTCGCCAATCCATAATAGGGGCTGCATTATCCTCCTTGGAATACACTTGAGACTCGCGGAGTGGTTATGGTCCGAATCGGACTGGATGCTCGCCTGACATATTATCGGCGCGGTGGTATCACAGAGTATATTGAGGCGCTTCTACGTGAGATACCTTCCCTGGATAGGAGTAACGAGTATTTTGTGTTGCACAGCCGCAAAGATCGGCGCAATCTTGCCAGCGGCAGGGGGCAGCGTAAGATCGCCTGCTGGACGCCTCCTCATCACCGAATCGAGAGACTGGCACTGGGGATGGAGGTGCTCCCTCTGCGACTCGATCTGCTGCACAGCCCGGATTTTATCCCCCCACATGGCCCCCAGCGATCTGTAATTACCCTTCACGATCTCACGTTTCTTCGCTACCCAGAGTTTCTAACGTTCGAGAGCCGTCGCTATTACAACAACCAGATTGCGGCTGCCGTGCAACGTGCGGATCACATCATGGTTGACTCGGAAGCGACTCGTGAGGATGTGATCGCTATGCTGGATGTTCCTGAAGAGAAAGTTACGTCGATCCTTCTAGGCATCAGCGAGCGATTCCGCCCGGCGGATGAGGCGACAATCACGGACTTCCTCACACGGAATCAGCTTCCTCGTGGGTACATTCTTTTCGTGGGGACTTTTGAACCACGAAAGAATCTCAAGGGGCTGCTGCAAGCATATCGCCAGATGCTTTCCAACCAGCCTGATCTCCCACCGCTAGTAATCGCTGGGCAGCGCGGCTGGTTGTATGAAGAAATCTATGCGCTGGTAGTAGAACTTAGTCTATCAGACCATGTACTCTGGATCGAGAATGTCGCCCCCAGTGATTTACCGTCTCTCTACAGCGGCGCGTCCGTCTTGTGTTTACCCTCTTTTTACGAAGGCTTCGGATTTCCCCCGTTAGAGGCAATGGCGTGCGGAACTCCGACTGTCGTGGCGAACCGCGCCTCACTACCGGAAGTAGTTGGCGATGCAGGGCTGCTGATTGACCCGGACAGTGCCGCAAGCATCGCGGAAGCTCTGGGCCGAGTTCTCACAGATCCCGCCCTTGCTAGCGAACTCCGAGAGCGAGGATTTCGCCAGGCCAGCCTCTTTCAGTGGCAAGAAACCGCTCGACAGGTTCTAACGGTCTATAACAACGTTCTGGAAGTTTCATGAATAAGCGTATTCTATTCCTAACCCCCCAGCTTCCGTACCCCCTGCATCAGGGCACAACCCTCCGAAACTTTGGCCTGATTCGTGGGTTGGCGGAACATGGACATCAGGTGGGACTGCTTTCGTTTGTGGAATCAAGCCAGCCAGACCTTCGATCTACGCCACTGGCTAATTTGTGTAACCCTGTGGAAACGATCCCCTCACCAGAGCGTTCGAGGCTGGATCGACTGCGTGATCTGGCGCTAGGGTTTGCCGACATGGAGCGCCGCCGCTGGTCGGGGGAATTTGCCAGCAAGCTAGAGGAGATGCTCAGTAAGCATCCCTTCGACATAGTTCATATCGAAGGCGTTGAAATGGCTCCGTATCTAGAGATTCTAAAGAGGGCGGCTCCAAACGCCCTGCTCATCTATGACGCCCACAATGCAGAATACGCCCTGCAAACACGCATCGCGCAGCAAGATGCACGACGGCCTGCGCGATGGCTAGCGGCTGGTTACTCGGCTGTACAGGCTGCGCGGCTGCGCCGTCTAGAAACACAAACATGCTGTACTGTGAACCGCGTGATTGCGGTTTCCGAAGCGGATGCGGCGACCCTGAAACGCTTGCCTCATCAAACCTCCGTCTCTGTGATTCCGAATGCGATCATGGCAGACTCCTATCAGCCGGAGCAGACACAGCCAGCCGAGATTCAGCACCCTTCGCTGGTGTTTACCGGCAAGATGGACTTCCGCCCCAACGTTGACGCGGCATTATGGTTCGTTGATGAAATACAGCCTCTCATTGAGGAGGAGTTTGGGGATGCTCACTTTTTCGCTGTTGGCCAGCAGCCTCATGCACGGCTTGATGGGCTGCGGCAGCACACAAACGTGACCCTGACTGGCTACGTCGAGGCAATCCAGCCGTACCTGCGGGCGGCAGATGTCTACATCGCGCCGCTGCGAATGGGCAGCGGGACACGATTCAAGCTGCTTGAGGCAATGGCAATGGGCTGTGCGGTTGTGAGCACCCGGATTGGCGCGGAGGGATTATCTGTGGAAGATGGTGTCCACATTCTGCTGGCGGACACCGCCGCCGAGTTTGCATCCGCTGTGATCTCGCTGCTACGCGATGAGGGCCAACGAGCAGAACTGGGTGCTCGTGGGAAAGCTCTGGTGCGTGAGCGCTACGATTGGCAGGCTATTATCCCGGAGGTAGAGGCTGTCTATCGTGCTCAAACTTGATCAGGTTTTTGCGGGCGAACGGACAGGGTGCGTTCGTTCTTATACGTTGCCATGCCCGGTTTCCCACCTTTAATGGGGCGAACATAGCGGCGTTCCGTGACATCGATTTCGAGGGTAGTGTCGCCACGACCGGAGGAATAATAGCCCGCCAGGGATGCCGCATATTCGATAACGCTGTCTGGAATGGGGCGACCATCGTTTCGGATGATCACATGGCTGCCGGGGATTCCGCGCGCATGCAGCCAGAGATCGGGCGGTGAGGATTTCTCCGCGAGCAACTGCTGATTCTGACTCGCGTTCCGGCCCACGAGAATCACAAACCCGCCCTCAGTGGTAAAGCGTCTGATACCCGGTTTACCCCCTCGCGGGCCGCGCGTTCGCTCTCCCCGCCAATATCCGCCTTCTTGCAAAGCATCGCGCACTGCATCAATCTCCGGCCAACTTTCCGCCAGATCGAGGTCGGTAGCCATCTGTTCCAGATAGGCGGCTTCCCGTCTGGCTGTCCGTTGCAATTTAGGAACATCTTCGTAGGCACGTTTAGACTTCTCATAGCGTGAGAAGTACGCGCGCGCATTCTCGGTAGCGGAAAGTGCTGGGTCAAGCTCAATCGAGAGCAGAGGGCCATCCGGGTCATATTGTGCTTCAAACTGCGATAGTCCTGCGTCCATCGTAGCCGCATACGCAAAAAGTAGTTCGCCCTTCTTACGTAACAGTTCGACCGCCTCGTCCCCAGCAAGCTGCCGATTCAGGGCAGCGAGCTTGCGTCGAGCACGGCTCCGAGCCTCGTCTACCTGAGCGCGTACGCCCTCTTTGCCCGCTGAATAGGCTTCCAATCCTACGGGTGCGCCAAAGTAAGCCACCATCGCCGCGCTGACAGACTCAATCGGCTGCATATGTTCCAAATGGGTGAGGCTGTAGGCGGCGAAGGCGGTGAAGCCATTGGCATCCGGTGCGGCGGCGACACAAGGAGACCATCGCCCTTCCAGCGTATCGGCAAGCATCCGGCGGAAGGTATCGTAAACAACGTCGGAGGACAGATCAAAGGCGGCGGCCTGCTGATCGCCCGATGCTCGGAAGATCAACTCCCTGGCATACAAGGGGCTAATCCCGGCAATGTGGGCTACCAGAAGTTTCCATGCACGTTCCTCCGGCTCCTCAACAAAAAAGCCGCGCAGATCATCGGTAGTGACGTTCTCTGGGGGAAGTTTTTTCTGAGGAGGGGGTGGCACGTAGGGTTTGCCGGGGAGCATCACACGATAGCGATTCTGCTGCGCCCCCACGCGCCGGGCGCAGTCCATGATTTCCCCCTCCGCGATGAGGAGAATGTTGCTGCGCTTATCCATCGTTTCGATCACCAGCCGCGTTTCTCCCTCCGGGCTGGAGAAATCCAGATGCAAGATGCGCTCCCAGGGTGGTTGGGTCACCGCGTCAAGGCGCGCACCCTCTACGTATTTCCGCAATAAGAGGCCTAACGGAGACGGATGTTCCACGCCCCGGCGCAGCTTATCAGTAACCAGATGGCAGCGTGCCGACTGCGCATGGATCGAGATTAGCAAGTAGTGGCGCTGCCCGGCATAAATCTCCATGCCAATCGATTCTTCATCCACTTCGACAATCGACTGTACACGCCCACCGAGAATGCGATCATTGAATTCTTCGACCAATGCGGCTGTGGTCACTGCATCTACATACATACGTCCCCATTTCCTTTGTTAAAATCGCCTCTCCGGGTTGTATCATACACTACCCGGCTCTACAATGGCTCGTATGAAAATCATCGTTGGTTCGACAAACCCGATCAAGATAGAAGCGGCACGGCTGATCTTTCAACAGGTAAACTCCCACGCAGTCATCTCAGGCATTGAAGTCGATTCAGGAGTCTCTCACCAGCCGTGGGGCGATGAAGAAACTCGTACCGGGGCAGTGAACCGTGCGAAGGCCGCGATTCTGAACGGCGCAGACTACGGTGTAGGCTTTGAAGGTGGAGTCATCAATACCGAATATGGGCTAATGACGTGCGCATGGTGTGCTGTAGTAGATGTTCAAGATACGGTAGGAATCGGCGGTGGAGTCAATGTTCAGCTTCCACCGCAGGTAGCAAAAGCACTCCACAGCGGGGGAGAACTAGGCCCAGCGATGGATGCGCTGACCGGAGATCACAATACCAAGCAGGGGCCGGGCGCAGTGGGTATCCTTACGAGTGGGCTATCTGACCGTCAAACCGCGTATCAACATATGCTCGCGCTTGCCCTTGCAGCATTCCGTAGACCTGATCTATACCGATAGATGAGGTGGGAAGATAGCCTCTCCGCGTTACAATCTACTGAAAATCACACGAGGGAACGATGTCTGAATTACAAACAATGCCGCCCACTGTCACACTGGATGATGAACGGCAGCGCAAAGCGAAAGAATATGCGGGAATCAACCGCAAACTAATGCTCCTCG
>JAHEME010000409.1:0-3179 GCA_024643825.1 Chloroflexota bacterium
TACTGCGTGTCGTGAATCAGCAGGTCAACTCTCTGTGCGATGTCATAGCCCGATGTCCACTGCGGCCCTTCTGGGAAGTGATCCACTCCCAGCGCAGGCTCGTGATCGGGCAGGTAGGCCATCGATGCGCCGCTGCTGTGCTCGATCCGATACCCCACCGTCGGCCCCGGATGGCACACCAGGTTGCAATCGATGTGAAACTCCCCGATGTCGAACGCGCCATTCGGTACTTCATGCAGAATCAACCAGTTAGAAAGTTCGCGCAGATGCAGCGGGAACAGCGGCGGCGAGAGGTAGCGCATCAGTCGTTGTTCAAGGCTCATTGTCACGCTGGCTGGCCCCCAGATGTGCGTCTCATAGGCCGGGTTGAACAACGGCCCAAAGAAGCCCAGCCCCAGAATATGATCCAGATGCAGGTGTGTCAGCAGAATGTCGATGCGTTTCACCCGATCAGGGATCACCGCCGCCAGCCGCCGGATGCCGCTGCCCGCATCCAGCACCAGCAGGGTCTCCTCATCCCGTACCTGCACGCATGAGGTATTCCCCCCATACCGCGAGGTCTCCGGGCCGGGTGAGGCCAGCGATCCGCGTGTACCCCAGAGTGTCACCTTCATTCGGGTAACTCCCAGAAGATCGAAACCGCCCCCACGCAGCGATTTCCCAGCCCCACCAGCGGGAAGGCCGTCACCTCAATGGTGCGCTTTTTCCCCTTCGGGTTGGTGATCCACATGCGGCGGTGGGCCGGGCGCAGATTCGTCAGCGCAAGCTGTACCGGAAGTTCCTTCGAGTCCACCACCTCGCCATTCTCATCGACCGGGCGGAAGGTGTCCGACCATTCCCCCGAATCCATCCAGCCGCCTTCTTCAAAGCGGCGGCCCAGGATCGCCTCGGCGGGTTCATTGTAAAACAGGAGATCGCCCGCCGGGTCTACGATGAACATAGGCATTGCCAGATGGCTGGCAAGCTGGCGGGCCAGGATCACCTCGATTGGATTATGACTCATACACCATCCCCTCCCCTCGATAATCCATCATCAGTATAGTCGATTCCTGGTTCAGGAAAAGTTCGCAGGCCGGGAAAGCGCGCATTCACATATGGTCTCGTATCCTGGCCGGGAAAGTCATTTTCTCCTCTCCAACCACAGTTCAGCCGCCGACATTTACCTGCTGGTCAATTGATTTTGAGGCTGATATTCTCCTCTCTCCGGTACGTTTCAGACTCCGATAGTTTTGCGAATTGGAAACCGAGTTGAACTTGATTTGCTCCCCTCTCCGGTACGTGGAGGGGCCGGGGGTGGGGTAGCAACTCAACCAGTGTCGGTGCATGAACTCCCCTTGCGAGGGGTGAGATCACGCCTCGTCACATACAAAGTTGCTCGGCGGGAATCCCATCCAGGTCTCCCTGCCACCGACCCCGATTCCACGCTCCTGATAGGGCCGATTCTGGTGGCGACCCCCCTGTCGGTACGGTATAATCGCGGTCGTCTGCGTCTTCTATCGGTAGCACCCCGGAGCGAGGAATGGATATTACCTGGTATGGGCATAGTTGTTTCCGTTTGGCAGAGCGCAATGCTGCCACCATTGTGACCGATCCCTATGGGCCAGACCTCGGTCACGGCGAACTCAACCTGAAAGCCGATATCGTCACCATCAGCCATGATGCGCCGGGGCACAATGCGGTCGATGTGGTCAAGAAGGCGGCATTCTTCCTTGACGTGCCCGGCGAATATGAGATCGGCGGTGTGTTCCTCACGGGGGTAGCCACCGTAGACGGCAAGGCCGAAGAGCCGCGCCGCAACGTGATCTGGTTGATTAACTTCGATGACTTCACCGTCGCGCATCTGGGCGATCTCGATCACGTCCCCACCCAGAAGGATGTCGAGGCTCTGGGGCCGATTGACGTGCTGCTGGTTCCGGTGGGGGGCGGGCGTGCGTTGAGCAGTGGGCAGGCAGGCGAGGTCATCAGCCTGATCGAGCCTTCTATCGTTGTGCCCATGCACTATCATTTGTCGGGATCCAAACTCGACCTCGAACCGCTGGAACCGTTCCTTAAAGAGATGGGGGTTTCTTCCGCCGAGCCGCAGGACATGCTGCGAATTTCCTCCAGCAATCTCGCCGAAGAAACGCAGGTCGTGGTTCTCCAACCCCAGATGAGCTGATCAAAGAATGGAAACCTTGCTGCTATGGTGAAATTACTGATGAGTTGGGATATTCAGCCGGGGCGTGATGCCGAGTATTTTGAATTCGTCGTGCGCGAATTCGTGCCGGGAATCACGCGGCTGGGTATTCAACCCACCGAAGCGTGGTTCACCATTTTTGGCGATTGCCCTCAGATGCTGACAGGCGGCATCACCGATTCAGTGGACAGCATGAACGGCATTCTGAGCAGCGAGGACTGGCAGGAACTTCACGGCAAGCTCCTCGATCTCGTCACCAACTATCAGCAGAAGATCGTCCCGCACAACGGGACGCTCCAGTTGTTCTAACCCCTGTTCGCACACGAACCCGAAAACAAAAAAGGCGGCCCCTATTTGCGGGCCGCCTTGTGTTTTCTCGCCGTGATCGTTACTCCGAGTCAGCCGCTTTGCTCGGCTTTGATTTCGGCGTCTTCTCAGTGGGGCTGGACGAACTACTACTTTCCTTGCCCTTCGACTCTGTTTTGTCGCTGGCTTCAGCTTTTGCGCCCTCTGATTTCCCGTTGCCGTTGCCGTTCTCACTCTTGCCGTTCTCGCTGCTGCCGCCGCTGACCCCACTGCGCGATCCGCGATTGTCGGTCACATAAAAGCCCGACCCCTTGAAGATGATGCCCGCAGGCTGAATCAGCCGGTGAACGTGTCCCTCACACTCCGGGCACACCTCAAGCGGATCATCATGAAAGCTCTGGCGACGATCAAAACGGACGCCGCAATCGCGGCATTCATAAGCATATACGGGCATAACAACCTCCACCTTCCAACTGATACGGCTAATTCTATCCTGTTTGCCTGACTCTGCAAACGTGCTTCGATGCTTCTGTTATAGCACTGGACTATTAGAATCGTGTCAAAAAATCCTCCTTCTTCTGACGTTCTGTGCATGGCAGCCTCTTACGTACCTGTCATTGCGCAGGCATGATCATTGTCATGGGCTGCCTCTCACCTCTTGATCTACTCCCTGCCGCGCGCTATACTCAATCTATCA
>JAHEME010000409.1:3189-3909 GCA_024643825.1 Chloroflexota bacterium
CATCCCCCCCCCCAGGGGGAGGGGGTAAGCGGATTTCTCGGAGAGAACCTATGGACACAATGGTCGATCATAAACAAGAAGTGCTGAGTCGGCTCCGCAGCGCAGCCGGGCATGTGAATGGCGTGGCGCGCATGGTGGAGGAGGATCAGTATTGCATCGACGTGATCAATCAGATCAACGCGGTGCAGGCGGCCCTGAACAAGATCGCCCTGCAAGTGCTCGACGACCACATGCACCACTGCGTCACCGAAGCGATCCGCAGCGATGACCCTGCCGAACGTGAGCGTGTGCTCTCCGAAATTCGCGACGTGTTTGAAGCACGCGGAAAGCTCTAATCGTGAATCCGATGATCGAACTTCTCTACTTTGATGGCTGCCCGTCGTGGAAGGATGCTCTTTCTCAACTGCGCGAGCAGATTGGAGAGGAAGAACCGATAGTTCTCATTTCTGTGGAAACGCAGGAAGAGGCAGAGCGGCAGAAGTTTGTTGGTTCGCCGACCATTCGCGTCGGCGGGGAGGATCTGTTTCCGATGCCGTTCAGCCAATATGCGTTGGGCTGCCGCGTCTACTTCACCCCGGAAGGGCTGCGCGGAATACCAACCCCCGCCATGCTGCGCGAGGCTCTGGTGCGGCATGAGGTTTTGAATGGGTGAGAAGGCAGGCCGCCGGAAGGGTCAGCCTGCCATGAAAGCCATGTCTACCCTACGCGTAGATATCCGGC
>JAHEME010000410.1 GCA_024643825.1 Chloroflexota bacterium
TGGTTCCCGAAGGCGAGCTTACACTGCCCGACTTCTGTAACACCGTGCGAACGCTCGATCAGGTGGTTCCAGTGGAATACTATCTGCCCGGCTGTCCACCGGAAGCAAAGTGGACGGTGGCGGCAGTCGAAGCCATCCTGAGCGGTCAGCTTCCTGCACCCGGATCGGTGATCGGGATGGAAGTCACGGTGTGCGATGAATGCACGCGCACCCGCAACGAGAAGAAGATCACGCGATTCTATCGCCCTCAGGAAATCATCCCCGACCCCGATATCTGCCTGCTGGAACAGGGGCTGGTGTGCCTGGGAATCGGGACGAGGGCGGGCTGCGGGGCGCTGTGCCCGACGGTCAACATGGGCTGCCGGGGCTGCTATGGCCCCAACGAACACGTCGTCGATGGCGGTGCGCGGCTGATGTCGGCCATTGCCTCGGTGATCGATGCCGATACGCCGGAGGAAATCGACGCCATTCTCGATACGCTGCCCGACCCGGCAGGGACGTTCTACCGCTTCGGGCTGGCAGGCTCGCTGATGCGGCGCACGCACATGGTGCAGAGTAACAGCCATCGCAGCGCCGACCCGATGCCGGAAATCCCGCGCCTCGACTCCGAACTGGCAAAGTAGGGAGGACACTATGAAACAACGCATCACAATTGACCCGATCACCCGCCTCGAGGGTCATGGCAAGATCGAAGTCTTCCTTGACGAAGCGGGCGAGGTCGCTAACACATACTTCCAGATTCCCGAACTGCGTGGGTTTGAAGTCTTCTGTCTGGGTCGCCCGGCGGAGGAGATGCCGCGCATCACCAACCGCATCTGCGGCGTATGCCCGGAAGCGCATCACATGGCGGCGAGCAAGGCGCTCGATATGCTCTACCACGTTGATCCGCCCCGCGCTGGCAAGATGCTGCGCGAGCTGTTCTACAGCGCGTTCTACGTCACCGATCACACCACCCACTTCTACGCCCTGGGCGGCCCCGACTTCGTAGTCGGGCCGGATGCCCCGGCAGCCGAGCGCAACATCCTCGGCGTGGTGGCGAAGGTAGGACAGGAAGCGGGTCTCCGGGTGATCAACACCCGCAAGAAGAATCACGAGGTGATCCAGATCATCGGGGGCCGGGCGATTCATCCGGTGGCCGGATTGCCCGGCGGGATGAGCAAGGCGATCAACGAAGAAGAACGCCAGTTCATCGAGCAGGTGGCGCGCGAGAACATCGAGTTCGGACTCTGGTCGCTGGAAGTGTTCAGCCAGATCGTGCTGAACAACAGCGCCTATGTCGATCTCATCCTGAGCGACACCTACACCCAGCGCACCTACTACATGGGGCTGGTGGATGAGAACAATCACGTCAATTTCTACGATGGCCTGATCCGCGTAGTAGACCCGGACGGCAACGAGTTTGCGAAGTATGCGCCCGTTGACTACCTCGATCACATTGCCGAGCATGTGGAGCCAACCAGCTATCTAAAGTACCCGTATCTCAAGAACATTGGCTGGAAGGGCTTCGTCGATGGAGCTGACTCCGGGATGTACGCCTGCACGCCGTTGAGCCGCCTGAACGCTGCCGAAGGCATGGCGACGATGGAAGCGCAGGCCGCCTATCAGAAATATTTCTCCGTGCTGGGTGGGCGGCCAGTGCATCATACGCTGGCGGCGCACTGGGCGCGGCTGGTCGAACTGCTGTATGCCGCCGAGCGTATGCTCGAACTGGCGACCGACCCGGAGATCACCTCGCCGAACGTGCGGACGATCCCGACGGAGACGCCCACGGTGGGCATCGCCACGGTGGAAGCGCCGCGCGGTACGCTGACCCATCACTATGAGACCGACGAGAACGGCATCCTGACGAAGGTCAACCTGATCGTCGGCACGACCAACAACCACGCGCCGATCACGTTGAGCATCAAGAAAGCCGCGTCAAGCCTGATCCATGAGGGGGTTGTCAACGATGGCATCCTCAACATGGTCGAGATGGCCTTCCGCAGCTATGACCCGTGCTTTAGCTGTGCGACGCACTCGCTGCCGGGTCAGATGCCGTTGGAAGTGATCGTACGCGACGCGAAGGGTGAGGTCGTCGATCACCGCGCGCAGTACTGCACGCCTGACTAGCATCCACATCCCTGATCGTTCCTCCCCTCTCCCACCGGGAGAGGGGGTGGGGGTGAGGGAGGAACATCTATGGCCTCAACAATGCGAACCCTGGTGATCGGGCTGGGAAATCCCATTCTCACCGACGACGGTGCAGGTATCTATGCGGCGCGCGCCGTCGCCGAGGCCCTGCCGCCCGATGCGGACATCGATGTGATCGAGGTTTCGTGCGGTGGGCTGACGCTCATGGAAGCGATGATCGGCTATGACCGCGTGATTGTGCTGGATGCTTTCTTTGATTTTCAGGAGCCAGTAGGCACGCTGCGACTCTTCGATGCGGGCGATCTGGCTTCGACGCTGAACACTGCCAGCACCCATGACGCCGATCTGCCAACGGCCCTGCGCGTGGGGCGGGCGCTGGGCGCATCGCTGCCGCCCGATGAAGCCATCCAGATCGTCGGCATCACCGCCCGCGATGTGCTGACGTTTGGCGAGACTCCCCATCCGCAAATCGTGGCGGCGATCCCCGCCGCCACACAGGTTGTCTTTCAGTTGCTTGCTGCACAGGAGGTGCGCTCATGATCTCTCCCGAACTGCTGCGCCGCTATCCCCTCTTTGCCGGGGTGGCTGCTGACACCCTCAAAGAGATCGCCCTCGCGGGCGAAGAGATGGACTTCAGCAAGGGCGAATGGCTCTTTCACCAGAACCAGCCTGCCGATGCCCTGTATCTGATTGTGACTGGGGCGCTGGAGCCGACCGTCGGCCTGAACTCCGAAGATGCGAACTATACCCCGCTGCCCCGCCTGATCGATGGTGATGTAATGGGTTGGTCGGCGCTGGTCGAGCCGCGCATCTATAAGTTTGGCTCCGTGGCCGAGGTGCACAGCCGGGTCGTCCGGCTGGACGCGGCCCGTCTGCTGGCCCTGATGGACGACAATCCGGCAGTTGGCTACCTGATTATGAGCCGCCTCGCGCACATCATCGGCGAGCGCCTGACCAACCTGCGGATTCAGTTCGTCAGCATCATGGCCGAGGGCGCGTTGTAGAGCTTCACCCCGGCTGACCCTCAAACTGAGTTGAGCACAAAAGCCCCCTCTTCCAGTCAAGCCTGCGTTCGATGCGAAGCATCGCACAGGCCGAGAGGGGGTTGGGGGTGAGGTAACGCGCGGGCGTGAACGTGTCCGCGCGTGTTTCGGATTCAGCAGATTCGCGGGAGCAGCTCACCGGGCGCGCACAACCACGCTCCTAGTCGCTTGTGGCGAGATCATAGACCGGGGTCTCGATCACCCGGCTGGGCGGCTCCGCTGACCAGATTACGGATTGCAGGCGCTCCACCACATCGGGATCATAATACGTCTCCCCACACTGGGTACACACCCACGCCGGGACATTCTCGACCACAATCAGACGGCCTTCAAACCATTGGGTATAAGTCGTCATCTCTTGCTCAACGTGCCCGTGGCATACATTACACCTGTCGCTCATGGTTCTTTCCTTACTCGGTAGTCATCCCATTCATCTGGATCAGGTTCGTAGGCACTGATGATCTTGATGCTGGATGGAGGGCTGCTCACCAGCACATGAAGATGTCGGGCCTCGTCTGTCATTCCGTAAAGCAGGCAGCTTGGCCCGTATTTGTCGCCCGGATACTCCTCGATGATCTCGGCTGTCGTGATCACCTGTTCAATCTCAGCCCGGCTGATACGGCGTTCGGTGGTTCGGGTGAGCGCATGGGCTGTGTATTGGTAATCTCCTGCGGCTATCGCCTCTTGAATCGCCTTGAGATCGATCATGAGTCAGTTCCAGTCAGAGGCAAAGC
>JAHEME010000018.1 GCA_024643825.1 Chloroflexota bacterium
GGACGGTTCTTTAGCATTGATAGCAAATGCAGAGGTAACTGGCGATCCGCCCGCCATCGGTTTGTTTGCGGTGGCAGATGGGATGGGTGGGCATAAAGATGGGGAACACGCAAGCGCTGTGACTGTGCAAACACTCGCCCAGCACGTAATGGATCAAATTGTTATTCCCCAGTTGGAAGTGCGCCAACATAACTCTGATCAGAAAACAATCCCGGAAGTTCTTGCGGAATCGCTCGAAGCGGCCCATCTAGCAGTACAGCTTCAGGTTCCCAATGGGGGTACGACTGCGACAGCCGTCGTGATTCGGGGGGATCTGGCTTATGTTGCACACGTAGGGGATTCACGCCTGTATCTGGTTTCAGATGGGCAAATGGAAAAGGTCACGCGGGATCATTCACTGGTTTATCGCCTGATTGAACTTGGGCAATTGACCCTTGAAGAGGCAGAAGTCCATCCGCAGCGCAATGTACTGTATCGGGCGATTGGTCAGGGAGAAGCGATTGAGATTGACGCAGCAACGCGACGCTTACCTCCCTCCTCTCGTCTCGTAATCTGTAGTGATGGTCTGTGGGGTGTAATCGGCGACGAAGCCCTTGCTGGAATTTTAGCGGATAGCCCTGATCCACAGGAAGCATGTGATCGGCTTGTTGACGCCGCGAATGACAAAGGGGGGCCAGATAACATCACCGTGATAGTGATCCAGATGCCAGACTAGGGTTTAGAAATAGGTCCGCCATGGAACTCGCTCAGGACTACTACACAATCCTTGGAGTTGCCCCGGATGCCCCCGCTGAGGACCTGCGATCTGCTTACCGGATTGCTGCTCGCCGCTTCCATCCTGACGTCAATAATGCTCCCGGTGCTGCACTCATCTTCCGAGATATTAATAAGGCATACGAGTTGCTCTCGGATCGTCAGCGTCGGCGCGAATACGACAGCCAGCTTAACGCGCAGGTAGATCAGGCATCCAATCTGGAAATTAGTGTTCAATATAGTCGCCTCCATCTTCAGCCGCTGGATGAACCTCAACTGGTCTATGCTCTTGCAAGAATCCAGCCAATGTTGGAACGAACTCTGACAGCGGATGCCCCTCTGAATTTGTGTTTGGTTATTGATAAAAGCACATCCATGAAGGGTTCTCGCATGCAGCATCTCAAAGCTGCATCGCACCGGATTATTGATGAGTGTCGGGATCGCGACATCCTGTCTGTCGTAGTATTTAGCGATAACGCAGAGGTGCTTGTCCCCGCACAGCACCCCGATGATCCTCGCCGGCTGAAGGCGATGGTGAGTACAATCCAGCCTGGTGGCGCCACCGCCATCCTACAAGGTTTGCGGGCGGCTCTGGCACAGGTGGAGCGTCATCGGGATGCGCGCTACGTAAATCACATTGTGCTCGTGACTGATGGACGAACCTATGGTGATGAAGAAGATTGCCTGAGACTTGCTTCGGAGGCGCACGAGCGTGGTGTTGGGATCAGCGGTATGGGGATCGGAGAGGATTGGAATGATCATTTTCTTGATACTCTCGCTTCCAAAACCGGAGGTTCTTCGACCTATATAGTATCCCCAGAAATGGTGAGTAGATTTCTGCGAGAAAGAGTACGCAGTCTTGCAACGGCGTATGCAGAACGTGGGCAGATCCTCGTAGTACCAGCCGCAGAAGTTGAACTTAATTCTGTGATGCGTATCAGTCCTGATCCAATGGAGATGTCAATAACGCCGCAGCCAATTCCCATGGGAATGATTGATGGAATAGTGCCAACCACATTGATGCTTCAATTCCATGTAAGTACCAATGGTGCCGATATAGGAGAATTCTTTCTGGGGCGTGTCGATCTCGGTGCTGAGGTTCTTGGGTCAGCCTCCGGTGCAGAGCGAACGGTTCGCGATCTAATGATCTCCGTTAGTAAGGAGGTACACGAGGAAGAGCCGCCAACCGAACTTCTAGACGCCTTAAGCAAATTGATATTGTATCGTTTACAGGATCGTGCTCGTGAAGATATTTCAAATGGGCGTGTGGTTGAGGGAACACACAGGCTAGAAAACCTGGCGACACGCCTCATTGAGAATGGGCAAGAAGACCTTGCGCAGGCAGCCCTTCAGGAAGCTCAAAACGCACTGAAGACATCAACATTATCCGAGGAAGGTGCAAAACGTTTGAAGTATGGAACTCGCGCCCTTTTGCCATTCGCAGGAGATTCAGATGATTGAGTGCTCAAACTGTCACCATGCGATGCTGGAAGGCGCATTATTCTGTGATGAGTGTGGTCTGAGCCTTTGGGATGATGCCCAAACACACATATCCACCCGTAAGCTAGAAGATGAATCCAGTGAATTTAGTGTCAAATCCGGGTGGGGAACGGCCACATTTCAAGAGCGTAACCGGGTGATTATTCATATTCGCGACGCCGCTGAGCCAACAACTATCATTCCTGATGCAGAATTCGTCATAGGGCGGCGAGACGCCAATAGCGGCGCTGTTCCCGATCTGGACCTGACCTCCTTCGGTGCGCTGGAAAAGGGCGTATCGCGTTTGCACGCGGCTTTGCGTCGCGGGGAGGAAGTCCTGTCGATCATTGATCTGGATAGTGCTAATGGCACATTCCTAAACGGGCAGCGACTTGCATCGCATGTGCCGCGACTGCTGCGCGACGGAGACGAGATCCGACTCGGCAGGTTGGTACTTCACGTGTATTTTAAGTAGCACAGCACCTTCAGGGAGCGTAACAGCAGCCATGAGCTATCGTTTACAGATTCACATTTCAAATGATGATCCTGTTGTCGTCGATGTTGAGAACTTACCTGAACCCACCGATAATTTTCTGATAGGCAGCAATCCACAGAGACGTGACGGCAAAGAAGTCCAATATATTCTGCGTGAAGTAAACCAGGTGATCTTTCCGATACACCGAATTAGCTTCATACAGGTACTGCCCAGTGAAAGTGATGAAGATATTGAAACCTTTGTACGTGAATAATCGTGAGCAACCAATCAGCAGAGATTAATTTCGCAGGCATGCGTATCCTGGTTGTAGATGACGAGGTACGCATGATCAACTTTATTCGCATGAATCTGGAACTGGAAGGCTTCCAGGTGGCTGAGGCCGCCAACGGAGTTCAGGCGCTAGATATGGTGCGCCGCCATATTCCGGACCTGATTATTCTCGATGTCATGATGCCTCGAATGGATGGTTTTGAGACTATTCAAACCCTGCGAGAATTCTCCAGTATTCCTGTGATCATGCTGACCGCCAAGGGAGAAGAAGAGGATAAGGTGCGTGGACTTGAACTGGGAGCCGATGATTACATTACAAAACCATTCGGCGCCAGGGAGATGGTGAGTCGTGTCAAGGCGGTGCTCCGCCGTGTGAGCAGTGTTGCGGAACCAACGACTGCCATCGTTGAAATCGACGACCGCCTGAGTGTGGATTTCAACAAGCATGAGGTGATCGTCGCTGGGAAACGAGTCAAACTACGTCCGACGGAATATCGCCTGTTGTACCATTTGATTGAAAATGCAGGCTGGACGGTAACGCACGAACAGATATTAGCAAAGGTCTGGGGTTATGAATACAGTGATGAGACGCATTATGTACGCCTCTATGTGAACTATCTTCGTGAGAAAATCGAAGAAGACCCGTCTAACCCCAAATATATCCTGACCGAAAGAGGCACGGGATATCGCTTCATCAACTTCCGCAAGAACCGCCCCTAATCTTTCTACAGATGGTTACTGCGATTGTTTTGATCGCACATACGCTCTGGCCACAGCGCCAAGCAGCAGAATTCCTGTCACCCCGGCGAGTATGCTGCTACCAAGAATCAGCCAATCTGTGGAGTTGGTCTTGATAGCTTCCTTCAAGTTTTCTGATTCATTCCCGTGGGATGTCTCAACGCCTGTAGTATCCGCTACTTCAGTCGATGCACTTACTAGAGTTTGTGTCACGGTGCTGGTAAGCGTGACAGTCGGAGTAATGGTTGGGGGCAGCGTAGATGTAGGTCGTTCTGTAGACACAGGAAGGGGGGTAGGAGTCTGTGTAAGTATGCTTCCCGACTCGCTTTGGGCTGCCGTGGATACAGTTGCTGCAGGAACTTCTGTCGCTTGAACAGGTGGGGCGGAACTTCCCCCTCCGCTGACAGCCCCACTGGACTTGTATTCTGAAATTAGCTGCCTTGTCAGGTTCAGATAGAAATCTCCATAATTGTTACTTGGCTCGATCTGCGTGCCTTCCCACCATTCATTCCAACTTGTGATCACGATCATATTGGGGCTGCTCGCAACTGCCCCAGCGAAGGTGTCGCGATAAAATCCGCCATTCTCTCGATCACGAACGTACTTCTCAGATTGCTGGGTATAAGTATTGTCCCAGCCTGGCATGGCAGTAGCCACCCAGATACCTCCCTTAGCACGGGTGCTATTTCCCCATTGAGCCAGTGTGCCCCCTACGTTGTCAGCCCATGAGATCGTATACATATGCAATCCATCAAAGGTAGGCATTGCATCCAGTGCAGCACCCTCTGCGATCCAGATACTGTCATGGTTCGGATCGACTTGCTGACGGATTGCCGCCCAATCGGATAGGCTGTAGCGGCCCTGGAACCAGAAAAAGAGCACTGGCTTCCCGTTATAGCGAAAGTAGGCCGGGTGTTGTGCGTGTACGTTGAGTGCATAGGTAAGCCCATCGATGATTTCCTGCGTGCTCTTGAACCATGCAGCACTGCCAAGATCGACCGAAAGAAGGGCTTTGATTCCATTGACTTGCGCCTGATCCAGAATCATGCGGAAGTTTGTTTCGGTCTGGTTGTTCAGTTCTTGTGGCCCGTACCAGGCGACGACAAGCCCATCAATCCCAGCGGAGGCAGCCTGGGCGACATGGGTTCGAATGACTGCTGGGTCCCACGAGTCGTATGGAACAACGGGCCAATCAGGAGATTTGCCAGGACCTACCGTCGGCGGGGCCCACCATGAGTAATAGTATGTGAGCACTGGGGCTGGACCGCTTTGGGCCAGGACATCTTCTGTCCTCAACGTGATCCCCAACAAGGATACCAGGGTTACAATAAGAGCAATACGAAGTGATTTCATACTTGGATTCTAACGTGCAAGTAGATCGTCGCCACTCGTATTCATTGGTGCAGGGTTGTTCTTGTAGAGAGGCGAAATGAAGGCTCAAGTACTCTATCGACCAGATCGAATCACGAACGATCCCCTTCGGCTGGTCACACTCAATAAGCCGGAACCTGCCCACGGGGAAGTTCTTGTAAAGGTTCATGCCTGTGGTGTATGCCATACCGATCTGCATGTCGTAGAGGGGGAACTACCGCATCCGATCTCCTCGATAATACCAGGACATGAGGTAGTTGGAGTAGTCGAATGTGTAGGGCAAGGTCTATCTGCTGAATCCTACGTTGGGCTTCGTGTGGGAGTTCCCTGGCTGCATCAAACTTGTGGTAGGTGCGACTTTTGTCTTCGTGGGCAGGAAAATCTCTGCGAAGATGCACGTTTCACAGGGTACACTGCTCAGGGAGGATATGCCGATTATCTTACTGTTCCAGCAGAATTTGTCGTTCCTGTCCCCGATCTGTTCACGGATGAACAGGCTGCCCCCCTGCTATGTGCGGGCATTGTCGGTTATCGTGCGCTGCGGTTGACGGGAGCCGTGCCTGGTCAACGAATAGGTTTATATGGCTTTGGAGGAAGCGCACATATTGTGATTCAGGTAGCGATAGCCTGGGGGTGTGAGGTCTATGTGTTTTCACGAAGCAACGAGCATCGCCATCACGCGCGCGATCTCGGGGCAACGTGGGCAGGGAGCGCCTATGAATCTCCTCCCAACCGTTTGGACTGCTCGATTAGTTTTGCTCCATCCGGGGCAATCGTTCCCCATGCACTTGAACATCTCCGTCCGGGGGGAACTCTGGCGATTAACGCAATTCACGCCAGTCCTATCCCCGAAATACGCTACGAATTGCTGTGGGGTGAGCGTACAGTTCGCTCAGTTGCCAATGCGACCAGACAGGATGCACAGGAGTTCATGACCCTTGCTGCACAGATTCCCGTTTGGACAGCTATAGAAACCTATGATCTTTCCGAAGCAAACACGATCCTGAATCGACTTAAAAACAGCGAGATAAAAGGCGCGGCAGTTCTGATTCCGTAAGCCGTCATCCCATAGATAAGGCAGTTAATCGTTCCCGTTGTGCAATAGCAGCACGAATGAAGGCGTCGAACAGAGGATGCGCCTTATTCGGACGGCTTTGAAACTCTGGATGGAACTGGCTTCCGATCATAAATGGATGATCTTTCACCTCAGCAATCTCTACCAGCCTTCCCCCCGGCGAAACTCCACTGAAGACAAGTCCTTCCGCTTCCATTTCCTCTCGATACTGATTCTTTACTTCAAATCGATGGCGGTGACGCTCCTCAATTGGCTGATCGGTTTGGTAAGCGCTAGCTGCCAGGGTGTTGGGCACTAGCTCACACGGATAATGACCAAGCCGCATGGTTCCTCCAATCTCTGACAATGCCTGCTGATCCGGCATGAGGTCGATGATCGGGTGCGTGGTCGTATTATCAAACTCTGTGCTATTAGCATCTTCCCAGCCGAGGACATTCCGAGCATACTCAATACATAGAACCTGCATTCCCAGACATAAACCCAAATAGGGAATCTGATTCTCTCGTGCCCACTGCGCTGCCAGAATTTTCCCCTCCACACCTCGATAGCCAAACCCCCCTGGCACTACAATCCCATGAACATTCTCTAGCAGACTGCGTCCTTGATCCTTCTCTAGATCCCCGGAATAGATCCACTCGATTTCTATCTGCTGACCATTAGCAGTTCCCGCATGGTATAGGGCCTCGCGAACACTCATATAAGCATCTTTGAGAGCCGTATACTTCCCGACAACGGCGATCCGTAGTGTTAGTTTCGGTTCTTTGATTCGTTGTACCATTTGCCGCCATTGGGCAAGCTCTGGAGTCTTGCCGTGAAGCTCTAGTGCTTCACATAGATAGTCTCCAAGCCCTGCGTCCTCTAATAGAAGTGGAACTTCGTAGAGATAGGGAGTCGTCACAAGGGGAATGACTGCGCGCGGTTCGACATCACAAAATAGGGCGATCTTTTCGGTTACATTCGGCGGAACAGGATAATCTGCGCGAGCAAGAATGACGTGCGGTTGAATGCCTAGCCCGCGAAGCTCTCGAACGCTGTGTTGCGTTGGCTTTGTCTTTAGCTCCCCCGTGGCCCCAATATGGGGGAGCAATGTTACATGGATGTACAGGGCGTTTTCTCTCCCTACATCTGTCCGAAGCTGACGAATAGCTTCCAAAAACGGGAGGCTCTCAATATCTCCTACTGTTCCTCCGATTTCCGCAATGACGACCTCTGCACTGGTAAGTTTGCCCGCTTGAACGACTCGCTGCTTGATTTCATTGGTGATATGGGGAATCATCTGGATTGTTGCACCCAGATAGTCACCTCGTCGCTCTTTAGTGATTACCGCATTATAGACCTGGCCTGTTGTAAAGTTGCTCGTTTTGGTCAGATCAATGTCAATGAATCGCTCATAGTGACCCAGATCAAGGTCAGTTTCAGCTCCATCGCTTGTTACATACACCTCGCCATGCTGATAAGGGGACATGGTTCCAGGATCGACATTGATATAGGGATCAAGTTTCACAAGGGTAACTTGGATATGCCGGGCCTTTAGGATTCGCCCAATGGCTGCCGCTGCAACACCCTTTCCTACGGAACTAACAACCCCTCCAGTACAAAAAATGTACTTCGTCATAGATGGCTCCTCGCCTCCTTTAGATGTTAGAAATCCAACAAAAAAGAGAGACGGGGAGTTTCGGCTTTGTGCCGCCTCCCCGTCTCTGAATGTTATGGTACGAGTGTCAGGTTTCCGACTACTCGGTAGTAGCGTTTAGACCAGTTTTGCCAACTCATCTGCAGCCCGTCTCATATCCAAGAAAATTAACCCCAGCTTTGAATCCTCGCGGGCTAGTGTAGTGAGGACAGCTTCCTCACCAACTGCCATCAGAATGACATACCCCTGACCACCGCGAATATACACCTGATCCAACACACCACGGCCAAGTTCGCTTGCAATGCGCTCACCAAGAGAAAGCATAGCAGCAGACATGGCAGAGACGCGATCCTCCTCTACCCCTGTTGGAAGCGCCGATGTCATGATGAGACCGTCCACGCTCACGACAGCCGATGCCTCAATGCCATCCGTTCGCTGAAGGTCACGCAAACGGTCGACCATGAGTTCAGTGCGCGACTTTGCCATCCGTACGATCCTTTCGCTGCCAGGAGACCATCATAGGACAACCTGTGCGGAAATCAGCCAAATAGAGTGAGCCGGAGTGGATATCCGACTAGGAACGTGACTCAGAAAATCTTTGCTGCATATTGCTTACGATAGTTGTGTTGGATAATCTGCCAAGATCATACCATATGCACAAAACACAAGTCAAAAATGATCCCATCGTGTTTTGAGGCTTATGAAGGGCACGGTATAATGAGCGGGCTACCTCAATGCACTGCTCCCTTCGAGACTATGCGCTCTCAACCATGTGTCCAGTCTCTCCTTTGTGAGGTCGTCCGATGCAATATTTTGGTCGTGCTGAATTTGAATCTGCTGCCAATTTTGTCCGCCAGCGTACCCAGCACACCCCCCGTATTGGTCTTGTCCTTGGCTCAGGACTGGGTGGGCTTGCGGATGCGGTAGAACAACCATCAATCATCCCCTACGCGGATATTCCTTACTGGCCTCAGTCAACAGTTCCCGGTCACAGCGGAAAGTTATATTTGGGGCGTTTTGAGAATCAAGATGTCCTGATGATGCGTGGACGTGCTCACTATTACGAGGGATACGCGCTTACACAAGTCACTCTGCCGATCCGCGTGATGCAGTTTCTGGGTGTTGAAATCCTAATTCTGACCAATGCAGCAGGTGGCATCAATCCAACGTATCGACCGGGCGATCTGATGCTGATCTCAGATCATATCAATCTGGTGGGCATGGCTGGTGAGAACCCCCTCAAGGGCCCAAATGATGACTCCCTCGGCCCTCGTTTCCCTGGAATGAATGGGGTGTATGATCTGGGATTGAGGATTACCGCCCGCAAAGTAGCGAAAGATGAGGATGTTCCCCTCCATGAAGGGGTTTATGTCGGTCTTTCAGGGCCATCGTTCGAGACTCCCGCCGAGATTCGTTTGCTGCGTGCGGTTGGCGCAGACGCGGTGGGTATGTCTACCGTACATGAATCCATTGTGGCGCGTCATGCAAACAATCAGGATGGTCAGAACAAACGACTGCGAGTGCTTGGAATTTCAGGAATCACGAACGCTACGATTGATGACTCTGAGAGTCTGGAAGAAGCAACCCACGAAGAAGTCCTGGAGGCTGGGAAGGTGCTCGTACCACGTCTCGAAGCCGTTGTGCGAGGGGTACTTCGTGCTTTATCTGATCCGGCCTAAACGGCTTAATCAGGTTACGCTCACTTCGCAATTATGGAGACAATCGTCCAGTTTGTCGCTCGGATCGCACCGTTTGTTTATGGACTGGCAGCAATTGGTGTCTTCTTTGCGATTCGCGGGATTGCCCAGGCTACTCAAGCGCTACGGGTAGCTGTCTTTGGTCTGGAACGGGAAGATGCCAAGGAGCGGCGTCGGCGGTCGGTCAATGCAATCCTTTCGCTTTCCGGCCTGTCATTGGTAGTCTATATCGTTTCCAATGTTATTGAGCCTAATTTGGCTGGGGTCTCCAATGAACCAACGGCGACACCAGTAGTATTTGTTACAGAAGAACCCACCGGGACAGAGATACGATTGCTGTATCCCACCATTACTTCCACGATTCTAGTCGGGGCAGATTTGCCCACCTCAGACCCCAGTATTAACGGTTGTGAGATCTTAGGGGCAAACATCTCCAATCCCATAGCGGGACAAACCGTGTCAGGTCAAGTAACAGTCGAAGGTCAGGCGAATATTCTAAACTTCTCTGAATATAAGTTTGAACTACGCGGCGAGTCGACCGGGGGAGCATGGGTTGTGGTTGGCAACTATCCTACACCTGTTTCAGATGGGTTTCTAGGAACGTGGGATAGCACTTCGTTGTCATCTGGCAACTATACATTGCGCCTTGTTGTCTTGCGTCCAGATGGTTCATTTCCAACTCCTTGTGAAGTGCCTTTACTTGTAGCGCCTTCGGGTAGTAGCCCTCCAGTCTCACCATAGGATTTATGAAGCGTCTTTCGGCCTATTTTCAGTATCATCGGTGGGCCATTCTCATCGCAGCCTTCTACATTACAATTGCCACCGCCTATAATCTGAGTAATCCTCTCTTTGAAGCGCCAGACGAGCGGCTGCACCTTGAATTTATTCGTGCTCTTCAAGAGAGCTATCGTCTTCCAGTGGTAGACCCACAGAGTATCATCAGCCACCTCTTTATTATGGGCTGGCCGCGCTCCTCTCTCCCCGAATACTGGATGAAAGCCTCCTCCCCTATACACAGTTGAATCCATTCTGGGCATATCAGATTGGTCAGGTTGGGGACGATAACAAGAATCAATATCTGCATCCCCCTGATTCATTCCCTTACGTTCGCACCAGAAGAGCGATCCATCAGGTTCGATCACTATCCATTCTCTTTGGTGTTGTTACGATCTGGGTAAGCTATCGGCTGGCTTCACAATTTGTTTCACAACCGCTTGCTCTAGCTGCGATGGCAGTCACTGCCTTCGTTCCGAACTTTTTGCTTACCACCAGCGCCGTATCGAACGGCTCATTAGTAATAGCAATGTCTGTTGGCTCGATGCTTTTCATTATCAATCTTCTGGGGGAGAAAAATCCACCGTATTGGATCTGGAGCGTACTGGCAGGGATACTGGGCCTTGGCATGCTGACAAAACTCAGCTTCTGGCCCGTACTTCCCACCTCTGCGCTTGCTGTGTCGTTGTTAGCGGCACGAGCAAAGTCATGGCGTATCTTTTTTGTAGCTGGAACCTTCTTGCTGGGCGGGGTCGCACTACTCGGATCGTGGTGGGTGATTCGCAACTGGCGGCTTTATGGCGACATTACTGGTCTTGCCAGTATGTGGAATGTATGGGGAACGCGTGATCCGCTGACTCTGGCGGACTATATCATCGAATTTCAATATTTCCGCACTACGTTCTGGGCAAATTTCGGCTACGGAAACATACCGATGCCCTCCTGGATATATATTCTCCTGGATGTTGTCTCACTGGTGGGGCTGATCGGGTTATCGTATCGGGCCATCCGATTTGCACGAACGCGACGTATTCTAGACCCGATTTTGCGGGATCGCCTGATTGTGCTGGGAACCTGGAGTGTACTTACCTTTGCAGCTCTGGTGTGGTATCTCCAGAAAACGATAGCGGTCACAGGTAGGCAGGCATTTCCGGTTCTTCCAGGGATCGCTCTGGCACTTGTAGCTGGCTGGGCGGCGTTTTTCCCCAGAAGGGAGCGAGTGATTGCCCTCGGATTCTCCTGTGGCATGGCGATGCTGGCTATGGGGGCGCTTATCGGGGTCTTGATCCCGGCATATGCTCCTGCACCGCGAGTTACTTTCGAGATGCAGGATGAAAAGATTCAGAACCCGATTAACTGGCAGATAGGCAACGTCGTCAACCTGCGAGGATATTCGCTGGATACCATGTCCACAAACCCAGAGGATACAGTTCATCTCACGTTGTTCTGGGAGCCGATTACTCATATCGATCAGAACTATACAATATTCGTACACCTATTTGATCCAGAGGGCGCTCAGATAGGCTCACGCGATACTTATCCGGGTCTGGGGAATGATCCCACAATCTATTGGTCTCCGGGGGAGATCATCGAAGACCGGAT
Organism: Chloroflexota bacterium; assembly: GCA_024643825.1. Taxonomy (GTDB): domain Bacteria; phylum Chloroflexota; class Anaerolineae; order Aggregatilineales; family UBA3940; genus JAHEME01. The sequence goes on from JAHEME010000018.1 coordinate 11,889, forward strand.
ACCTGTTCCCATTTCGCGAGAGTTCGATGGGCCCTATCTCATGGATATAGAAGTTGGGCTATATGACTTGAGTACATTAGAACGGCTTCCTGTGTTTGATTCGGCTGGCAATGAGGTGGGCTATCCGGTAGTAGGGCACATCAAACTGAATCAGATAAGGCAGGAATCGGAACTGCCTCAATATCAGTTGGATATAGTCTTTGATGAGGGTATTCACCTGGAGGGTTACAGTCTGTCATTGTCGCCCCCTGGCCCTGGGGACGACCTGAGCGTAAGTCTCTTCTGGTCTCCTACAGAGCGACCCTCAAGCGATTATACTGTCTTTGTGCAGATGCTAAACTCTGATGATCAGATCGTAGGTCAGGGAGATGGCGTGCCTCGCAGCGGGCATTATCCAACTTCGTGGTGGGAGGCAGGGGAGCACTTTAAGGATTGCCATATCGTGCTGCTACCAGAGAATATCCTACTAGGGAGTTATCACATCCGTATAGGGTTGTATAATGCGGTATCCGGGATACGTCTTACAAGAACCGATGGCAGTGATTACTTTGATCTGCCTGAGAAGATCATCATCCCCTGAGAGTTCTTCTTACTGCCCAACTGCCCGCTGATAGTCATCTGGCGTGTCAATGTCACTAAGAACCGTGGCTGTATCAACCAGTAAATGATAGATTTCGCTGTTATGCGCTCGGATGAAGTCACGCGGCGCTTTTCCTGGCTCTAAGTCCATAATCTCCTGCCAAAAAGCATGATCAATCAGCACAGGATGTCCCCTCTGATGATCATAGCTGGGAGCAATAATCCGCCCATTCCCCTCATGGTAGATCGTGAGAACTGAACGCATCACCTCTTGCTGAATTGCAGGCTGATCACCAAGAACAATCATGCAGGCATCACTACTGTACCAGAGCGATTGCAACCCAATTTGGAGAGAGGAGCGCATCTCGCCGTCTGCATAAGCGGGATTGAATACAACTCGTACCGGCAGATCGGATATTAGATTTCGAATTTCCTCGTATCGGCTCCCAGCAACAATTACCACTTCATATAGGCCGCAAGCAAGAACCTGTTCACAAACATGCCTGATAATCGTGGAATTGCCCCAGGGAAGCAGCATCTTAGGCTCGCCCATACGCCGCGACTCTCCAGCAGCAAGAATCACAGCCCCAATTCGTTTGCGTGTCTCGATGATTGGCTCTGCTGTATCCCCTGATCCAAGCAACACACGGTCAATGGTAAGATCAGTGAGAACCGCATCAGCGATGTTTCGGGCACTGTTTACCGTGTCCCGTGAAATTTGAGTAATCATCGGAACTACACGCGCGCCGCGCGGCCTATATTTCAACCCAAGTGCAGGGTGCATGAGCACAGCAGCCATGAGTTGAGGTGTAACAGGGCTTCCCGGCGGATAGCCCATCATCTGCACAATCTTGTCTGCCCCATAGATGTGCTCCTCATCCAGTGGTTGCCCTAATGCGCTCATCCCCACAATGGGAACAAGAAGCGTTGTCGTTGCAGGCAGGTTTGGTTCGTGCACTAGGGGGGCTTTCATAGGAAGCTGCCGCGAGCCATCTGCTTCGATGATCAGATAATCCCAGAATGGCAATGAGGAGAGGTAGTTATCCACCCATTCTGGTGATACACCCCGCACCTTGCCGGAATCGGCGTCCAGGGTGCTGTAGAAAAAGAGAGTCCGCTGACGGGTTAGCTCTTCCTCTAGAGAGGAAGGAAGGAGTAGTTCTGAGCCTAACTCAACTGTGTGAGGGGCCAGGGCTAGTTCTTGAAGAGCGATCCGCGTAGTCGTTGTAGCAAAAACGACTGCCCCCTGTTCACTCAGTTCTGCTGCCAGCCCAAACATCGTGCTTGTTTTACCGCCTGCTCCCACAAGGGAGACGACATCACGAGATCGAATATTCAGAGCATTAACCAGTTTCATGGATGCTTCTTCCATGCAGCACCATCAAGCGAGAAAGAATAGCCTCCAAGACGCCGCCACCTATCGCGAGAGATTTATCCGAAATCTCAAAGGCATAGCTGCGATCTGCACGTGGGTCGATATCCCCTATTTTGATCCCTGCCGGAACATACTGATCATCCGCAATCAGGCCGCGTAGTACTCCTCGGAAGGGTGCGGTGATGAGATGATCGCCAACACGGGCAATGGCATCTCCCGCTTCCAGAATATTGCCAATCGATGCAAGCGAACGAACTCGCCCTTCCTCAGGCGCACGTAAAACGCGAGGAGATTCGTGCCCCATCACCTGTTCGGGCAGGCTGGTATCTGCTTCAGCAGAACCTTGCCAGATGACGCGTCCCAGATGATGCCCACGATTGGTCTCAATAACAGCATCGCAGTGGTCGGGAGATGTAAAGCCAGGCCCCAGCCCAATAGAAAGTTCGGCCCGAAAAAGGTGTGCGGCTGGGGCAGTCTTGAGCATTCGTGCATCGATCAACACCGATGGACGATAGGACTCTAAAGAATCAGCATCGGGATCAACCAGTACAGGGATTTGTTCTTTCCCTTGAATCGTGATTGCTTCGTCTACGGAACTGACCTGCAAGGCCGTGACACCTTCTACGACGATGCTGCCTTCCGCAATGGCCGATCCAAAGGATACAGATCGTCGCACTAGCATAGGATGCTGCAATTCAAGGATCAGCACGGGAAATCCAGCACGATGTAATCGATAGGCAATGCCGGAAGCCAGGTCGCCGCCGCCCCGAATCGCAACACGCATGTGGTTAAAATTCAAGGCGTTCTCCCGCAATCAACCACCGCGATTCTCCTCGCGAAGGTGCATCACGACTCGCTCTGGCGTGAGAGGGATCGTGTCAATCCAAAGGCCCGTTGCGTCATAGAGGGCGGCTGGATTGACA
>JAHEME010000411.1 GCA_024643825.1 Chloroflexota bacterium
ACTTCCACCATCTCTATCAATTGAACTTCCGACGGATATGCCGCCCACCATTGCAGCAACGCCAGTGAAGATTAACGGCATCTCCCCGATCAGCTATGAGATTCCTCCCACCATCCAGCATGTGACTGAAACAACCGCTGTGCTGTTCTTTCAATTGAAAAATCCTTCAGGAGGATCGGTGCTGATCTCTCCAGTAGAAGATGCCGCCAACCAGCAGCGTGTTCCATTTGGCCTCGATACACGCCATCTGATTACCGTCACGGATCTTATCCCTGCTACAACCTATGAGGCTTCTGTGGGTCTGGGCACAGATGAAACAGACCTGCAAGAGCCGACATTCGCGGGTGGCAGTTGGGACACAATACGCCTCACCACCGCCTCAGATCAATTTCCGTTACGTGTTGGGGTGATTGGCGACTCCGGCTTTGGCGATACGTCAACACCTGCCCTTGCAGCGAGTATGGCAGCCCGTGATCTGGATTTTGCCATTCATACCGGGGATGCAGTCTACAGAGTGTATGAGAATGACTCTGCGGCGGAGGCATTTGCGCAAAAGTGGTATCTGCCGTTGTCGTCGTTACTGCACGAAATGCCCATTTATCCAGTGGTGGGCAACCACGATGTGGAACCAGCTACTCGAAACGACCAGGGGCTACCGTTCTATTACGAAGCCTTTCCACCTTTTGATGGTAGTGACTCGGATTCACAGCGACGGTGGTCGTCGTTTGGGCGCAGTGGGGTGCAGTTCATTTTCCTTGACACGCAGGCATTTTATGGAGAGGCCGATAACGAGGCGCAATCTGCGTGGCTTGCCGAACGTCTGGCTGACACCGAATACAGCTACAGCATTGTGGTGTTTCACATTCCGCCATTTAGCAGCGATATTGTCCATTCCGGCGATGGTGTGCCTGTGCAACGCTGGGTCTCCCTGTTCGAGCAGTTCAATGTACCGCTAGTCCTGAGTGGACATGCCCATGATTACGAGCGTCTCGAACAGAATGGCATCACCTATATTGTCTCTGGCGGTGGTTCACAATCCCTCTACGCGCAGGGGTTTCGTGCTCCCCAGAGCAAAATCTTTGTCTCGCAAACGCACTTCACGCTGCTAGAAATCTATGCTGATCATGTAGACATCACTGCGATTTCTAAAGATGGTGATCTTCTTGATCAGACAACGATCTCTACTCCGTGAAGGTCATGTCGCGCAAATGTGGCTGGGGGTCAGATCCGCCCCGCATTGAGCACAGTGCTGTGGCGACGGATAGTACTCCCCACAATGTGCACATCGGTGAGGCATGGTAACTAGTGGGGAACATACGTGATCTGAATTCGGTTGGTGGCACACATGAGGAGGCGTGATATCCATCCCGCACGATCCACAGTAGACCTCCGCCGGGAGGCTTTCCCCGCAGGAAGTGCATCGTTCGATGAGTAGCACAGGACACTTATGAATCGGATCGAGCCTCCGCACTTCCAGCGTGGAGGTCGCTGAACACTGGTGAGAGGGTGTTATTTCCGCCCCGCAGGTTAGACAAAAGCGTGGGGAAGACATCATTTGCCCGCAGGCCAGGCAGTTCTGCTGAGTCGTCCTGGCGGCACAAACATGCGCCAGAGGCCTCGGCTGGCATCGATGCACTGGGGTAAGCTCATCTCCACAGACAGCACAGAAGCTCGGCAACGCCATCAATTCGCCGCAAGTAGGGCACGCTTGCGCCGATCTCGGCAAACAGTGGTGGATGCGTTCCGCATTCCGGTTGGGCAGTGCCATCGCAGACTCCTTTGAAGATCATGAGTCAGTACGCATATCTACCCGATTGGTTCCGCGATCTACGCATGGTATGATCCACAGCATGATGGATCACGCTCAACTCCATGCACCCCTTTTCGAATGGTTTGATCGCTCGCGGGCAGACTATCCCTGGCGACGCACCAGCGATCCCTATACCGTGTGGGTATCAGAAATCATGCTTCAACAAACCCGCGTCGCATCGGTGATCCCCTACTACGAGCGATTCCTCGAACGCTTTCCCACACTCGCAGACCTTGCCGCTGCCCCCCTCGATGATGTTCTCAAACGATGGGAGGGCCTCGGCTATTACAGCCGTGCCCGGAACCTGCATCGAGCCGTCAGAATCATTGTGGATGAACTACAAGGTCAGATTCCCTCCACCGTAGAAGGGCTGCGGAATCTCCCCGGTATTGGTCGTTATACAGCCGGTGCGATTGCCAGCATCGCCTTTGGCGTGGATGCACCCGTAGTAGACGGCAATATAATTCGTGTCCTGTCCCGACTGGCAGATATCACCGAGGATGTAGGCAAGTCTTCCACCCAATCCCACATCTGGGAGATCGCTTCGTCATTGGTTCCGTCGGGCCGGGCTGGTTCATGGAACGAAGCCCTGATGGAATTGGGCAATCGCATCTGTACTCCCCGTGCCCCGGATTGTGGCAATTGCCCTCTTGCTGATTTCTGTCAGGCACAAAAATTAGGCGTACAGGAATTCCGCCCAGTCAAAACTCCGAAGTCCCCAACGCCCCATTACGATGTCACCGCAGGAGTGATCCGTCGCGGCGATGGTCGTCTCCTCATCGCGCAGCGCCCTACGACAGCCATGCTGGGCGGCCTGTGGGAGTTCCCCGGCGGCAAGCGGGAGAAGGACGAGTCGCTCATCGAGTGTCTTCAGCGCGAGATACGAGAAGAGCTTGGGATCGAAATCCGTGTTGGCCCACAGATTACCACCGTCCGCCATGCGTACTCCCACTTTCGCATCACCCTGTATGCTTTTGATTGCCAGTATGTAGAGGGCGAGCCGCAGGCAATCGGCTGCGCTGCCTGGGAGTGGGTCTCTCCTAGCGATCTCGAACGGTATGCGTTTCCTGTGACGGATCAGAAAATCATCGCCGCGATCAATAATGGAGGGCAAACTTCTATGGATTTTCATAATAGGGACGCATAGAAGCAGTGTTCCTCGACGCGCATTTCCGCATACGGCATAATTGCAACATCAATAGAGCGGTTTCCCTGCCCCTGTTTCACTACGCTGAGAACATCTATGAACATCCTCCGTACAATCTGGCGAGCATTTCGCAGTCGAGTATCGCGCATACAGAAGCGTCTGCGATTAGAGTTCAGTACCCAGCGCATCGAGCAGAACAGGGCGCAGTTGGCTTTCTGGCGGCCTAGGGCATCGCTAGAAAAGCGCCTCCTCTTTGTGTACAAATACAAAGACCTGAGCGACCATCTCCTCTTCAGCATCTTGCATCATATGAAGGCGCAGTACCACAATGTGCGCTATCTTGGCTTCTCACCTTATGAGAAACCTCGGAACAACCCCGCGCTGAGTGCAGGAAAGTTCATGAAAGGGGTCGAACACAAACACGCCGAATCGATCCTTGCCTACGCCAGCCCACTAAGCATCGAAGAAATCCGCTTTGTTCAGGCTTCAGGCATTCCGCTTGCGTCCAATACGGTTGGTCTTGGATCATTCTTTGTGGGCGGAGCCTCCTCCCAGGCAGAAGCGCTGGACATCCTACGTGGCTATAGCTGGTACTTTGTGAGCCATGCGCCCCATGTCACTCGTCTCCGAGAAGAGGGCGTCAACGCGTTCTCGCTGCCAATGGCCTATGATCCGCGCTGGTTCTTCCCTCTGGACGGAGTGGTGTCCCAATATGACATCTTATTTGTAGGCGATATTTTCACACCACTGAACAACAATCGCGGCGATTTACTGAGGCACATCAGCCAGAAATTTCGTGTCGCAGTCATGAGTTACAAACCAACGGGCATCCCCGGAATTCAACACCTACCCCCGGAAGTAAATCCCTATCGTCTGAATCGGATTCAGACGATAGGGATTTACTTCCGG
>JAHEME010000412.1 GCA_024643825.1 Chloroflexota bacterium
GAACAGCCGCACGCGCAGCCCATAATCGCCGGGCGCGGTTCCGGGCGGGACGTGCAGCGTCAATTGCTCTTCGATCCATGCGCCGGGAACCCAACTGCTGGTCTGGAACGGGATGTCATACCCCGAATCCGACTGCGCGATCACGGTGCCCTGCGCGTCCACCAGTTCGAGAATAGTGGCGTATTCCTCAGTGGTAGGGCCATCGGCAAGCTGCCACACGAGGCGCACATGGCGCATCCCCCCGGAAGCCAGGCGGGTCGGCGCATCGATGCCGGACAGCCGCACCTGATCGCCATAGATGATGTCTAATGGCAATGCGGGCGTGCGAACCTCGGTGGGCTGGAAAATCTGATAGCGCAGCGGTCGGTCGGTGCGATCTACAACGAGCACTTTCGTAGCGATTACACCCGCTGCAATTGCACAGGTGATGGCTACCACCCATAGCAGATGAGATCGGATTCGTGGGCTGTAGTCGCGATGGATGAATGAGACCGCCGTCGCGGCTATCCATCCCAGCCCTACGCCCTGAAGCATGACCGCAGCGACCACAGTGGGGAAGTAATATCGCTGCCATTCGAGGTCGATGATGGCGTAGGTCAGCCCAATGCTGACGAGTACGGATGCCAGCACGATTCCCGCCAGCACCCGGCGAGAACGACCCGGCCCTCGGATCAGATGCTCTGCAAGAACACCGAAGCCCAGGATCGCCAGCACGCCCCCCACCACATGAACGGCAGGCGACAGCGGCATGCCGGAAAAAGGACTCGCACTGTAGACACGGATCGACTCAGCAAGATCGGGAACCCATGCAGAGATGTCTGCATAGGAGGGGATGGGGTGCAGCATCTCGCGATACAGTGCGTCGAGGTGTTCTGCGCGCGTCTCGTAGCCCTTCCAGGTGGCGGCCTGGGTATCACGGTGGAAGGCGCGTTGGAAGAGGAAGGCATTGAGCGACGCTATTGGATCGCGCCAGAAGGGGACGAGCATCACCAGACTTACCAGGATGGCTATCAGTGCGGGCAGGCTGACGCGCCATGCGCCTGCCCAGGCAGCACGCAACCAGCCGCTCTCCCGATGCTCGACGAGAGCCACGATCCCGATCACCAGCGCGGCGGCGATCCCGGCCCCAACCCCGGTTTGCTTAGACGTAAACGAAAGGGCAATCAGTGTACCGATCAGGGCCAGCCAGCCGATCTCCCTGCGAGGCTGCGTGAAGCGATCTTGGCGCAGCAGGTACATGGAAGCCGCCAACATCGTTACCAGCCAGAAGCCGATCATGGGGCCTTCCGACATAGCGCGGCGGCCTTCCAGCAGAATCAGCGGATGTGTGACAAAGAGCATGGAGGCGGGGTAGGCCATCAGCCGACCACCCAAACGGCGCAGAAGCACAAACAGGGCGGCAAGTCCGAGCGCCAGCACGCCCGTAGCAACCATCCGATCCAGATGCAGAATGTCTTCCGAGGGGTAGTAGCCTGCTTCGACATTCTGATCGAACGTCCAGGCCCAGTGCCAATCATCAGCAGGCAGGTCGTTCGGCTGATAACCCGCAACCCACAGGGCGAAGCCCATCCCGTAGCGCATCGTCGGCCCGGTGGTGATCCGGTAGACCTGTAGATGTTCCTCGTAGTTGTTGGGGAAGTCCGGGTTCCAGTACAGATATTCGAGATTGGGCTTGAGGAACGTGTCGTGGAAGTCGCGGCTTAACCAGACGTAGGCCGCCTCATCGCCATGAAAGGGGATCAGCTTCAGGCCGCTGAACAGGTACACGGTCAGCAGCAGCAGCCACACGATATCGACGAGCCACAGAGCACGGGGGCGGGTTGAGGAGGTTTCCGGTGCGTTCATCGGGTCGGATTATAACAGGCGGCGGCGGAATTGGGAGAGTCACCGTTGCAGAATATACTTGCAGCCCTATCCGAGTTGATCGGGGGAGAAAAGAGCACACCGATGAGCCAAGCGATTGTCTTCGTCCACGGGGCGTTCGTCACGCCCGCCTGCTGGGACCCGTTCAAGGGATACTTTGAGAGTCGCGGCTATACCTGCCTCGCCCCCGCATGGCCGCACAAGGATCGATCCGTTGAGGAACTTCGATCCAATCCGCCAGCAGGTCTGTCAGGGCTGGGCATTCAGGAAATTGTGGCGCACTATCAGCGCATCATCGAAGATCTGGACGCGCCGCCGATTCTGATCGGGCATTCCTATGGCGGGCTGTTTGTGCAGATGCTGCTGGATCGCGGGTTGGGGTCGGCGGGCGTTGCCATCAATCCTGCCCCGCCAAAGGGTGTGCTGCCGTTCCACCCATCCACCGTTCGAAGCCTGCTCCCCGTGCTGCTCACGCCGTTCGGTTGGCGGCGAACCGTGATTCTATCTCCCTCGCAGTTCAACTATGCGTTCGTCAATGCGCTACCAGAATACGAACAGACGCAGGTATATAAAGCTTTCGTTACGCGTGAGACGGGCCGCATCTTCTTTCAATCCGCGCTGATGCCGTTCAACCGGGCCAGCTATGTCAACTTTGACAACTCGACCCGCGCTCCCCTGTTGATCACGGCGGGTTCCAAGGATCAAATTGTCCCGCCACAGATGAATCGCGTCAACTACCGGCGCTATCGGCATTCGCAGGCGGTGACGGACTTCAAGGAGTTTGAAGGTCGCTGCCACTGGATCATTGCGCAGCCAGGTTGGGAAGAAGTCGCTGAATATGTGGAAGGCTGGTTGAACCGAGTTTTGCCGCAGCCATAATCTAGCGTTTGCCTGAACAGGATACCGCCAGCGCAAAGGCTGGCGGTATCCTGTTCAGGCACGAATGATTACAAAGCCTTAGTATTCCGGCCCCGTTTTGATCAGTAGGTGGCGTAATCGTTCAAATAATCCATTAAATAAATGAAAATCAGGCTGCCAGCGATACATCTCAGGACGAATAATCGACGCAAAAATCGACTGGTGTGACCAGTGAAGGAGGATGCTCAGTGTAACAAAACCAATCGTCAGGATTACGGGGAGGCTGTGAGAAACGGACACACGATGAGCACTTAGGGCAGTTGCCAGAAGATTTGAAAAGGTGACGATCCCCATAGCTGCCAGGGGCAGGACCACAAAGTAAGTGCTGCCTGCTAATCGGGCAGCGAACCCCGAATGCCCTACGAGTACCGCCATCCCCATAATCATGAAGACTGCCAGCGCCGCGCGGTACCGCAGTACGCTGCTGACGGCGACTTCTTCTGCAAACAAGGCCCATCCAGCGGCTATAAGAACGATCAGCGAGTAAGCTCCGGCAAAGCCGCTCAGATACGATCCGATAATCCCCATGCCATAGGCATACATGTTATACCACTGACCATTTCTCAGGTAATCGAAAAGCCATCTGGTATACCCGAACCCCTCAATGTCCGCATTGTAATACTCAATGTGCGCCAGTTTCAGAAACCCAATCCAGAGAATCTGAGGAAGGAACGCGAGGACAAAGGTGGCCCCCAGCACGCGCCACCGTTTCTTATAGACTGTCCATGCCCAGGCTGCCAGCAGCCCCTCAAACTGAGATTTGCCCAGAATCAGAATACCAGCGATCAGCCCGATCACGAGGATCTGTTTCCATGTTGGTTGATCATGAGCCAGCAGCCAGCGGTCAAATAGATAGAGTGAGGCGATGATTACCAGATGCCCATACACCAGCGTTCCGGGGATGACGGCTCCTGAGACCCAGATGGGAAACAGTGCATAAAACAGGGCCGCGATTAGACTCACTGACGATGACCAGTGCAGCTTCAGCCATTGATGGAAAAGCAGCACACTGGTGGGGTACAGAATGAGGTTCAGCAGGATCATCGTGAGGAACGTCAGTCGCAGAGATGCCGGGTCCAGCA